>DASVQQ010000002.1 GCA_036389035.1 Jatrophihabitans sp. | reverse complement strand
CTGGCTTTCAGGACCGGGGCCTTTCGCTACCGGGTGGTCGCTTCGCCGGGCCGGGTCAGCCGTCGAGACGGTAGGCGAAGGTTGCGCTGTCGAGCTGCATGCAGAAGCTGGTGCTCGGGCAGGAGATGGCCGAGCCGGCGGAGGTGCCACCACCGGCCGGCATGGTGACCGGCATGCTCCACTGGCTGCCGTCCCACACGCTGGCCTGGCCGTCGCCATGTTGCGGGCCGCCGCCGGCCGCGGCCACGCAGAATTCAGCCTGCGGGCAGGATGCCGCGTAGACCGCTGCCGCCGGCACGATGTACGGGTACCGCGACCAGGCGCTGCCGTTCCAGCTGCTCAACTGGGAGAAGCTGGACGCGAGGCAGTACGACGTGGTGGGACACGAGATGGTGTGCACATTGCCGGATGTGGTTGTGTAGCCCAGCGCCGACCAGCCGGCGCCGTTGAACCTGGTGGCGTTGCCGGATTTGGTGATCGCAACGCAGAAGGTGGTGCTGCGACAACTGACGGCGCTCAGGCTGGATCCGGACACGATCGGTACCGGCGTGGTCCAGCTGCTCCCGTTGAAGGTCGCTGCCTTGTCCGCCCCGACTGCGACGCAGAAGGACGAGCTGGTGCACGACACGGCCGCCAACCGGCCGGGATATACCGGCGCCGCGGACGACCAGCCCGAGCCGTCGAAGGCGAGTGCCCGGCCAAGGCTGTCCACGGCGACGCAGAAGCTCGGTCCGGTGCATGACACGCCGGTCAGTGCGACGCCGCCGTCGATCTGTTTCGGCGAGGTCCAGGCCGTTCCGTTGTAGGAGAGCGCGTGGCCGCCGGTTTCCACGGCCATGCAGAAGCTCGCCGCGGTGCACGACACCCCGGTCAGGTCGCCCGGCAGGTAGTCCACCGTCTGTGGCGCGGACCAGCTGGCGCCGTTGAACATGGCCGCGGTGGCCTTGGTCGAGGCTGCCTCGATGAGCCCGCAGGTGCCGGCGCTCGAGCAGGAGATCACCGCGGGGCCGTTAGCCTGGACCGGCATCGGGGCGGACCAGTCCGTGCCGTCGAAGCTGAGCACCGATCCGGAGCTGTCCGAGGCTCGGCAGTTGGTGCCGCTGACGCAGGAGACCCTCAGCAGGTGATTCGTGTGGATCGTGCGGGGCGCCGACCACTTGGCGCCGTTGAATGTCACTGCCTCGGCCCGGCCGACCGCTACGCAGAACGAGGCGGACACGCAGGACACCCACCATGGAGTGATCGCGCCGGTCACGTTCACCGGCGCCGACCAGCTGGCGCCGTCGAACGTCCCCGCCTTGCCATCGTGATCAGTGCCCATGCAGAAGGCCGCCGACGGGCACGACAACGAGTGCAACGAGGACAACTGCCCGCCGGTTGCCGTCCTGGTCGACCAGCTGCTGCCGTTGAAGGTCGCGAAGCTGGCTCCGGAATTGGCCATGCAGAAGGTCGCGGACGCGCACGACACCCGCTTGGTGGTGCTGGAATTGAAGGGCAGGTTGATCGCGTGGGTCCAGCTCGTACCGTCGTAGGTCTCTAGGACGGTAAGGCCGCTGGAGTCGCTGCCGATGGCCACGCAAAAGCTGGCCGAGGTGCACGACACCGAGGACAGCGCCCGGGCCCGCCCCGCCCGAACCGGCGTGCTCCAAGCCGTGCCGTGCCAACTTTCGGCGAAGCCATTGCGTTGCACCGTCATGCAGAACGTCGCGGTCGGGCAGGAGATGTCCATCAGCGAGCCGTGCCGGGGATTGATCTCCTGCCCGGAGGTGTAGCGCAGCGGGTTCGGCACGCCCAAGTAGTAGCCGAGCACGTCGGCGACCACCGAAACCGAACCGGCGCCGTTGTACTGGAGCTCGAATACGTCGTTGAGGCCGAGCACGGTGGTCAGCTGTTGTTGCGCGGTGGCTCCGGCGCCAAAGCTGATCATGGTGGAGCCGTTCCAGGCGCGATCGCCACGGAAGATCGAGAGCGAGCCGGCCTGGGCCGGGGTCAGCACGGTGAACCGGACGACCACCGCCGGGACGCCCCACTCCGGCACTCGGCTGATCTTGGTGCGCTGGTCGAAGACTGGCCGGACCGGCACCGCCTGGCCCGGCGTGAGGGGTTCGTTGAAGGCTCCGGGCCGGTTGTCGTATACCCGCGTGGGCGTGATGGCCTGGTATGCGCCGTACCCGACCGGGGTGCCGGCCAAGTAGTAGCCGATCAGATCCAGCACCACGTGGAGCGCGACGCCGGTGTTGTTGCGGATCAGCGCGGTGCCGTCGCTGCCCAGGGCCACGTTCAGCACGTCCTGCCCGGTCCGGCCGGCCGCGAAGCTGACGGAGGCGCTGCCGTCCCAGGCGGCGTCGCCGGCCCAGGTCGACACCGACCCTGCCCGGCTCGGCGTGATCACGGTCAGGTTGGCCAGCACCGCCGCGACCCCGGTGGCCGGCACCGCGCCCCGACCGGTGATCGCCATTCTGGTGACCGAGCCGGGTGCCAGGGCATGCGACTGGCGGGTGTCGAAGGCTCGCTGGAATCCGATGGTCCGGAAGGCGCCCGGGGTGCTCGGCGTGCCACCGGTGTAGTAGCCGGCGACGTCCCCGATCACCTGGATCGTCGAGGCGATGTTGTTGCGCACCGACAGGGTGCCGTCCGCGCCCAGCTTGGCGGTGACCATGCTCTGCTTGGTCTGGGCTGCCACGAAGCTGATTGAGGCAGCTCCGTTCCAGGCGGTGCCACCGGGGAAGACCGCGATCGAGCCGGTGCTGCCCGGCCGCAGCACGGTCAGGTTGAGAGTGACCGCCGCGGCCCCGGCCGGGATGCCGCCGCGGCCGGTGACGGCGAACCGCGCCACGTGGCCGCTGGCCAGCCCGGAGCCGGTGCGGGTGTCCAGCACCCGGACCGTGTTCACCGGGTGGAACGTGCCGGCTGCGGAGGCCGGCGGGCCCGCTGCGGCGCCGGACGAGCCCGCTGCGGCGCCGGACGAGCCGAGCGACAGAGTCAGGCAGCCGACAGCGGCCAGAGCGAGACAGCACAGAACAACAACCAGCCGACGCATGCGGCCCCCCGACAGCACTCCGACGGACGCGCCGGACCGGAGCACGCGAAGCTAGCGTGCGCCATGGCATCGTAGCGGTGTTCGAGGCAACTTGGCCCAAAACCGACGGATCTGTCCGGGTTGCCGTCCGCTTGCATCGCCGCCAATGGGGCTGCCGTTTGGTGTGCCGGCGACCATCGGCGGGATCAGGCCCGACTTAGCGACGGCCGGTCGGCAGCGCGAACCGTCCGTCCGGCAGCGGATCCAGCAGTCCATCGGCGACCAGCGAGTCGAGCGCGCGCTGCCGCTGCTCGGCATGGGGCCAGACCACCTCCAGGCCGGTCTGCGGCACCGGCCCGGTCGCGGTCCGGACGACGGACAGCAGCAGGCCGCGAACCTGCCGGTCGGTGCCGGCGAAACGCTGCGGCTTAGGCAGCGGGCCGGCATAGCTGGGGTAGCCGGCCAACCGCCAGGCGCACAGCTCACGTACCGGACAGCCGCCACAGGCTGGCTGCCCGGCCGTGCACACCAGCGCGCCCAGCTCCATCACTGCCGCGCAGAACCGCGCGGCAGCCGCGTCCTGCTCGGGCAGCAGCCGTTCCATCTCGACCAGATCCCGGGCAGTGGACGGCGGCCCCGGCATGCCCTGGCCGGCAACCGCGCGGGCCAGCACCCGGCGGACGTTGATATCCACCACCGCGGCCCGCCTGCCATGGGCGAAGGCCAGTACGGCGCGGGCGGTGTAGGCGCCCACGCCGGGCAGCGCCAGCAGCGCCGCGAGGTCATCCGGCACCTCGCCGCCGTGCTCGGCGGTGATCGCGGTGGCACACTCATGCAGCCGTAGCGCTCGGCGCGGATAGCCCAGCCGGCCCCACATCCGCACCGCCTCGCCCGGCTCGTCGCCGGCTAGCTCCGCCGGTCCCGGCCAGCGGTCGAGCCAGGCTCGGTAGGCCGGCAGCACTCGGTTCACCGGGGTTTGCTGAAGCATCACCTCGCTGACCAGCACCGCCCAGGCGGACGTGCCGGGCCGGCGCCACGGCAGGTCACGAGCATGCTGAGCGAACCACTCGGTGATCGGCGCGACGAGGGCGGGGCTGGCGGGCATCTCAAAGCCATCCTGACACTTGCACGGCCGTTCGCGAGGCAGCCGGCCGAGCTGGTGGCAGCCGGGGTGTCCACCGACTGCCGGTCGAGCTGGTCAGCGTCGACGACGCTCTCAGGTGTAGCGCTCGATGATCGAGGCGTCGGCTAGCCGCGACAGCGCCTCGCGGATGGAGCGCGCGCGGGCATCGCCGACTCCCTCGACGTCCTGCAACTCGTCCACGGTCGCGGCCAGCACTTTCTGCAGGCTGCCGAAGTGCTCCACGATCCGGGTGAGCACCAGGTTCGGCAGTCTCGGCACCCGGGACAGCAGCCGGTAACCGCGCGGGCTCACCGTCGCCTCCAGGGTCTCCGGACCGGCCGGGTAGCCCAGTGCCTTCGCGACGTTGGACAGGTCGAGCAGCTCGGCGGCCGACAGCTGCGCCAGGTCCTCCAGCGCCTGTTCGAGAGTCCGGTTCTTGCGTCCGGAGGGCAGGTAGTCCTGGGCGATCAGCTCGCGGTCGGTGTGCACGCCGGCCATCAGCTCTTCCAGCTGCAGCGACAGCAGCCGACCGTCGGTGCCCAGCTCGGCGCCGTAGCCCGAGATCTCGTCCGCGATCCGGCTCACCATCTCGAGCCGCTGGGACACCGCGGTGGCATCGCGGACGGTGACCAGGTCCTCGATCTCCAGCGCCGCCAGGGTCTGGGACACCTCGTCCAGCCGGGACTTGTACCGCTCCAGCGTCTGGACCGCCTGGTTGGCCCGGGACAGCAGCGAGGTGGAGTTCTCCAGCACGTGCCGACGACTGCCGAGGTAGAGGCTGATGATCTTCATCGACTGGGACACCGAGATCACCGGGAAACCGGTCTGCTGGGCGACCCGCTGAGCGGTCCGGTGCCGGGTGCCGGACTCCTCGGTCGGGATGGCCGGGTCGGGCATCAGGTGGGTTGCCGCCCGCAGGATCCGCGAGCCGTCGGTGCTGAGCACCACGGCGCCGTCCATCTTGGCCAGTTCGCGCAGCCGGGTGGCGGCGAACTCGATGTCCAGTGGAAACCCGCCGGTGCACAGCGATTCGACGACCTTGTCGTGGCCCAGCACGATCAGCGCGCCGGTGTTGCCGCGCAGGATCCGTTCCAGACCGTCACGGATGTCGGTGCCAGGGGCGAGCGAGGCGAGAACCGATCGCAGCACCTCGTCGCGATCACTGATGGCCACGTACGCACTCCTGCATTGTTCACATGATGATCTTGAACCTAGGAGACAGTCTAGGAGCTTTGCGACAGGTGGCGGCCATCGGTGGTGGTCCCGCCAGTCACAACTGGGCCACGAAGTCCCATGCCTTGGCCACGGTGGGCACCTCGATGACCTTCATGCCGTTCAGCTGGGACCAGTCCGAGCCGTGTGGCACCAGCGCCCGGCGGAACCCCAGCCGGCTGGCCTCGCTCAGCCGGCGTTGCACGCTGCTGACCCGGCGGATGTCACCGGACAGCGACACCTCGCCGATCGCGCACAGCGTGCTCGGCAGGGCGATATCGCTGGCGGCCGAGGCGATGGCGAGCAAGATCGCCAGGTCGACCGACGGCTCGGTGATCTTGATGCCGCCGACGCTGGCCGCGTAGACGTCACGCTCGCTGAGCTGCACCCCCGCGTGCCGGCCGAGCACCGCCAGCAGCATGTTGACCCGGGAGGCGTCGAGGTCGGTCACCGACCGGCGGGCCGAGCCACCGTTGCCGTAGGCGGCCGCCACCAGCGACTGCACCTCGGACAGCAGCGGTCGCCGGCCCGTCACGGTGACTGTGACGCAGGTGCCGGGGACGGCGATGTCACGGGTGCTGACGAACAGCCCGGAGGGGTCGGTCAGCTCGTCGATGCCCTCTTCGTGCATCTCGAAGCAGCCGACCTCGTCGGTGGCCCCGTAGCGGTTCTTGATCGCGCGCAGCATGCGCAGCGAGCTGTGCCGGTCGCCTTCGAAGTACAGCACGACGTCGACCAGGTGCTCCAGCGCCCGCGGGCCGGCGATCGAGCCGTCCTTGGTGACGTGGCCGACCAGGACGGTGGCGATCCCGCGTTCCTTGGCGACCGAGCTGATGGCGGCGGTGACGGCGCGGATCTGCGGGACCCCGCCCATCACCCCGTCCACCGTCGAGGACGCGATGGTCTGCACGGAGTCCAGGATCAGCAGGCCGGGCTTCACCTCGTCCAGGTGGGCAAGCACGGCGCCGAGGTCGTTCTCGGCGGCGAGGAACAGCTGTGAATGCATAGTGTGGGTGCGTTCGGCGCGGGCCCGCACCTGGGACGTGGACTCCTCACCGGTCACGATGAGCGCCGGCGATCCGGTGGCGGCGGCGTACTTCTGCCCGACCTCGAGCAGCAGAGTGGATTTGCCGACGCCCGGCTCACCGGCCAGCAGCAGCACCGCGCCCGGCACCAGCCCGCCGCCGAGCACCCGGTCCAGCTCGCCGATGCCGGTCGGCAGCGCCCGGGCGACGGTGGAGTCCTGCCGGCTGATGGGCTGGGCGGCGTTGCGCGGGGTGACCAGCGCCGGCAGTGTCAGCGAGGCCGCCCGGGCGCCGTCCTCGGTCATGGTGCCCCAGGCCTGGCACTCGGGGCAGCGGCCCACCCAGCGAATCGAGAGCGTGCCGCACTCGGTGCACGCGTACGTGGTGGCGGCGCGTTTGGGCTGCTTGGCGGTAGTGCTGCCCGGCGGGTTGCTCACCCGGCGGAGGTTACCGGGGGGTGGTGACACTACTCCCGCGCCGAGCGGGCGACCGGCTGCCGGAACTGGCCAGCCGCAGAGCGCTACTCGCCGGTCGGGCTACTCGACGGGCTCGAGTGGTCCTCAGCCTGGCTGGACGCGCCCTCGTGGGCCGGCTCGGTCGCCTCGCTGATGACGGGAGCGGACGGCACCTCGCTGGGCAGCTGGACGGCCATCATGACGGTCACGCTGGCGCCGCTGGCGAAGGTCAGGGTCACCGGCACCGGTTGTGCCGGGAACAGCTGGGCGTTCACGTTGGTGAGGGTCACGGTGGGGCCGCTGTCGGTGATCCCGACCTGCACGGATTGCCGGCCCGGCAGCTCGATCGGGGTGTTCTGGCTGGGGGCGCCCGCTGAGCCGGTGGCCGAGGGCGAGCCGGTGGCCGAGGGCGAGCCGGTGGCCGACGCGGACGGCGAGGCGCCAGGGGCCGGAGTGCCTGATGCGGTGCCTGTCCCGGATGAGCCGCCGCCGGGTCCGCCGCCGAACTGTGCTCCGGCGGCGACCGTGGAGGTCACCGAGACCAGCTGGTCGGCCTTGGCGCTCTTGTTCACCAGCACCATGCGCAGCGGGACGGAGGAACCCTTGGCGTAGCTGGCGCCCGACTCGGGGGCGGCCAGGCCCGCGGCTCGAATGGAGATGTCGCCCGCCTCGGCCTGGACGCCGTCGATCGAGGGCGTCTGCTGAACGGTCTGGGCCTGGATGCCGGCGGCGCACCCGGAGACCAACAGCAGCCCCGCCGCCCCGGATCCGACTGCCGCCCCGAGCCGGCGAAGCAGGTCCGCACGGCTAGCGGTCTCGTTTCCCACGGCGACTCCTCTTCCTGCCTCAACTCGCGGTGCGTGCCTTGCCTGCCGGGTCGTCTGTTGAGCCGGATGGGGCATCCGTCTTCAGCCTAGCGATCCTCTGAAGCCGGCTCACGAACAGGTGGGCACGGCGTGCCGCTACGCCCCGCGTGGCCGAGCCCGGCACGGCGGGACGCGAAAAGCGGACCGGGCAGGGCGGGCGCAGAGTAGTGGGCGCAGCTGAGAAGGACCTGGGCGTGTCGTCCCCACGTGTTACCCTGGAGGCCACCGGAAGGGGTTGCCTCTATGACTTTTGAGGTCGGCGAGACCGTAGTTTATCCGCACCATGGCGCTGCGAAAATCGAGGCAATTGAAACCCGCATCATTCAAGGCGTTGAGCGAATCTATCTCGTGCTCAAGGTTCAGCAGGGCGATCTGACCGTTCGGGTTCCCGCTGACAACGCCGAGATCGTTGGCGTGCGTGACGTGGTCGGCCAGGAGGGCCTGGACCGGGTGTTCGAGGTGCTTCGCGCACCGCACACCGAAGAGCCCACCAACTGGTCGCGCCGCTACAAGGCCAACGGCGAGAAGCTGGCCTCCGGTGACGTGAACAAGGTGGCCGAGGTCGTGCGTGACCTGTGGCGCCGCGAGAAGGACCGCGGCCTGTCCGCCGGCGAGAAGCGCATGCTGGCCAAGGCTCGCCAGATCCTGGTGAGCGAGTTGGCGCTGGCCGAAGGCACCAACGAGGACAAGGCCGAGCTGGTGCTCGACGAGGTCCTGGCCGAGGCCGTCGCCTGAGTCAGGGCGCTACCAACCCAGGGTCGAGGGCGGCTGAGGCTGCCGGTTCAGGCACTGTCGCCGCGGTGATCGTGGCCGCCGGCTCCGGCGAGCGCCTCGGGGCCGGCATGCCCAAGGCTCTGGTCCCGTTGCACGGGCGTCCGCTGCTGAACTGGGCAGTGGACGCCTTCGCCAGCCATCCCGACATCGATTCGGTGGTGGTGGTGGCTCCGGCCGACGCTGTTCCCGCGGTCCAGGCCGGCGTCGGTGAGCTGGCCAGCGTGGTGGCCGGCGGCGCCAGCCGGCAGCGTTCGGTGGACCTGGGGCTGGCCGCGCTGGGTGCTGACGTGCAGCTGGTTCTGGTGCATGACGCCGCCCGCCCGCTGGTGGACCCCTCGGTGGTCTCAGCCGTGGTGGCCGGCCTGCGTTCCGGCGAGCAGGCGGTGATCCCGGTGCTGCCGGTAGCCGACACCGTCAAACGGGTGGACTCTGCCGGGCTGGTGGTCACCACCTTGAACCGAACCGAGCTGCGGGCGGTCCAGACCCCGCAGGGCTTCTCCCGGAGCGTCCTGCTCGCCGCTCACCGCGCCGCTGAGCAACGCTCGCTGACCGAGGTGACCGATGATGCGGGCCTGCTCGAAGTGCTCGGAATAGCCGTGCGCACGGTCGCCGGCGCCCAGAGCTGCTTCAAGATCACCACGCCGTATGACCTCCGGCTGGCGCATGCGATAGCGGACCAGGCGGCCCAGCCCGCCCAGCCCGCCCAGCAAGCCCAGCCCGCCCAGCAAGCCCAGCCAGCCGAGCCGGCCCAGCCAGCCGTGCTGTCCGATGCCGGTCAGCCGGCATGACGCTGCCCCGGGTCGGCGTCGGCGTCGATGTGCATCCGATCGAGGCCGGCCGCGAGTGCTGGTTGGCCGGCTTGTTCTGGCCCAACGTCGACGGCTGCGCCGGGCACTCCGACGGTGACGTCATCTGCCATGCCGCCTGCGACGCGCTGCTGTCGGCGGCCGGGCTGGGCGACCTCGGAGCGGTGTTCGGCACCGCGGAACCCGAGTGGGCCGGTGCGTCGGGTATCGAGCTGCTCGCCGAGGTGGTTCGCCGGCTGCACGCGGGGAGCTGGCGGATCGGCAACGTCGCGGTGCAGCTGATCGGCAACCGGCCGAAGCTGGGGCCGCGCCGGATGGACGCCGAGGCGCTGCTCAGCGACGTCCTCGGCGCGCCGGTGACCCTGTCGGCCACCACCACCGACGGCCTCGGGCTGACCGGCCGCGGCGAGGGCCTGGCCGCCGTGGCCACCGCACTGATCGCCCGCTGAGGCGCCGAGCCGAGGCCCCGAGGCCAGCGCCAGAACTCAGCCCAGCGCCAGACTCAGCCCGCGCCAGACTCAGCCCGCGCCAGAATTCAGCTCAGCGCCTGCTCCAGGTCATCCCACAGGTCCTCGACATGCTCCAGCCCGACCGACAGCCGGATCAACTCGGCCGGGGTTTCCTGCTCGAGCTCCATCGGGTAACTGCCGCGCCGTTCCAGCAGCGACTCCACCCCGCCGAGGCTGGTGGCGTGGCTGATCAGCCGTAGCCGGTCACAGAGCTTGTCGGCCGCCTCCGCCGAGTCGAGCTCGAAGGACAGCAGGCCGCCGTGGTTGTCCAGCAGCGCGGCGATCCGGTCGGCGTGCGGGTGGCTGGGCAGGCCCAGGTAGTGCACCTTGCGCACCGCCGGATGCCTGTCGAGGCGTCCGGCCAGCTCGGCGGCGTTGGCGCAGGATCGCTCCAGCCGCACCGAGAGCGTGCGCAGCCCGCGCAGGGCGAGAAAGGACTCCAGCACGCCGGGAAGCGCGCCGGTCAGGTTCCGGCGAACCTTCACCTCGTCGTCCTGGGCCTGGTCAGCGACGACCAGCGCCCCCATCACCAGGTCGCTGTGCCCGGCGATCCACTTGGTGACCGAGTGCAGCACCACGTCGGCGCCATGCTCCAGCGGTCTGATCCCGAACGGGGTCGCCAGGGTGGTGTCGACGACGGTGCGCACGCCGTGGCGTCGGGCCGCCGCGGTCAACGCCGGCAGGTCCGGCACCGCCAGCATCGGATTGGTCGGCAACTCCAGCCAGAGCACCGTCGCCCCGGGCAGCGCGTCGAGCGCGGTGGCGGTGTCGGTGACATCGATCCGGCGCAGCGACAACCGGCCCAGCTCGACCTGCTTGTCGAGCAATGCCCGGTTGAAGTTGTAGAAGCTGGTGGGCAGCACCACCACCGAACCGACCGGCAGCGCCTCGATCAGCGCGGTGCTGGCAGCCATTCCGGAGGAGAACGCCGTGGCCCGGCCGCCCTCGACAGCGCCTAGGGCAGCCTCGAACGCCTCGACGGTGTCGTTGCCGTCCCGTCCGTACACCCGCTGGCCGCCGGCGTGATAAGTCGAGGACACAACAATCGGCTGGTTGACCGTTCCGGCCGGCGTGCGGTCCGGCCGGCCGGCGGCGATCAGCATCGATTCTCGGCGAAGGGGCTCTGCGTGCATGCGACTAAACCTAGTCCGAGTAAACCGGGTCGGGGGCGCACCCAATAGACTTGCGAGCATGACCGCATTGCCAGAACAAGCCACGAAGTTGCTCGATGCCGCCAACTTCGTGGCGGTGGCGACCAGCAACACCGACGGCTCGCCACAGACGTCGCTGATGTGGGCCACCTACGAGGGCGACGAACTGCTGCTGTCCACGGTCCAGGGCCGCAAGAAGGAGACCAACTGGCTCAAGGACCCGCGGGTCAGCGTGCTGATCATGGACCGGGAGGACCCCTACAGCTACGTCGAGGTTCGCGGTGCCGTCAGCATGAGCACCGAGGGCGGCCCGGAGCTGATCCACCGGCTGTCGCGGCTCTACACCGGGCAGGACTACGCGGGCGACGAGGGCACCGACCACATCCGGGTGGTCGTGCGGGTGCGACCCAGCCACGTGGTGGACGCCACCGGGCTGCTTGACTAGCCCGCCCGCGGCCGGGCTGGTAATAGCCGTGGGAAGATGTCCGTAAGATTGCCCGGTGACGCTCAGGCTGTATGACACCGCCACCCGGTCGGTGCGGGACTTCGTCCCGCTCGTGGACGGGCACGCGTCGATCTACTACTGCGGTGCCACGGTTCAGGGCGCTCCGCACATCGGGCACCTGCGATCCGGCCTGAACTTCGACATCCTGCGGCGCTGGCTCAGCCACCGCGGCTATGACGTCACCATGGTCCGCAACATCACCGACATCGACGACAAGATCATCGCCAAGGCCGCCGAGGTGGGCCGGCCCTGGTGGGCCCACGCCGCGCTGTACGAGCAGGCCTTTCGCGACGGTTACCAGACCCTGGGCTGCCTGCCGCCGACGGTGGAGCCACGGGCCACCGGTCATGTCACCGAGATGATCACCTTGATGCAGCGGCTGATCGACTCCGCTCACGCCTACCCGGTGGCCGGTGACGTGTACTTCGACGTCCGGTCCTTTCCCGACTACGGCGCGCTGTCCGGCCAGCGGATCGATGAGATGCTGCCGGCCGGTGACTCGGTCGGAGACAGCCGCAAGCGCGATCCGCGCGACTTCGCGCTGTGGAAGGCCGCCAAGCCGGGTGAGCCGAGCTGGCCGACCCCGTGGGGTGAGGGCCGGCCGGGCTGGCACCTGGAGTGCTCGGCGATGGCGGGCAAGTACCTGGGCCAGGAGTTCGACATCCACGGCGGCGGCCTGGACCTGATCTTTCCGCATCACGAGAACGAGTTGGCCCAGTCCGTCGCCGTCGGCGACGGCTTCGCGCGGTACTGGTTGCACAACGGCTGGGTCACCATGGCCGGCGAGAAGATGTCGAAGTCGCTCGGCAACACGGTCGAGGTCAGCGCGATGGCCAGGCAGTGGCGCCCGGTCGAGTTGCGGTACTACCTCGGCGCGGCCCACTACCGCTCGGCCATCGAGTACTCACCGGCCGCTCTCAAGGAAGCCTCCGTCGCCTACGCCAAGATCGAGAACTTCGTACGGCGGGCCGTGGAACTGGTCGGCGAGCCCGCCCGGGAGCCGGCCGACCTTCCCGACGTGTTCGGCAAGGCGATGGATGACGACCTGGGGGTGCCGCAGGCGCTGGCCGTCGTGCACAACACCCGGCGCGAGGGCAATTCCGCCCTGGAACGTGGCGACAAGAAGGCCGTCGACGCCGCCCTGCGCCAGGTGCTGGCGATGACCGGCGCGCTGGGACTCAACCCGCTGGACTGGCAGGCCACCGGCGACACCGGCCGCCAGGCGACGCTGACCTCCACGGTGGACCGGCTGGTCCGGCTGGCCCTGCAGCAGCGCCAGGATGCCCGCTCGCGCAAGGACTACGCCGCCAGCGACGCGATCCGCGACGCGCTCGCCGAGGCCGGCGTGCTGGTCGAAGACACCCCGGACGGCCCTCGCTGGACGGTGGCTCCCACGACGCACTCCGCTGACGCGCAGCGAGATCGGTAGAAGCTGGTAATGGCTGGTAACTCCGCCCGCAAGGGCGCCGTGCGCAAGGGCAAGAAGGGCGCCTCCGTCGGTTCCGGCGGCAACCGGGCCCGGGGCCTGGCAGGCAAGGGCCCGACCCCGAAAGCCACCGAGCGCAAGGGCCATCCGGCGGCACGCCGGGCCGCGGCGGTAGAGCGCCGCTCCGAAGGGACGCCCCGCCGTCGAGGCACCGCCGGCAAGAACTCCGAGGCCCCTGAGCTGCTGGTCGGGCGCAACCCGGTCGCCGAGGCGCTGCGGGCGCAGATCCCGGCCAACGTGCTCTACGTCGCGATCGGCATCGAGGCCGATGAGCGGGTGACCGAGGCGATCCACCTGGCCGCTGACCGCGGCCTGCCCATCCTCGAGGTCAGCAAGTCCGAGATCGACCGGCGGACCGGCGGCATCCTGCATCAGGGCATCGCACTGCAGGTGCCGGCCTTCGCCTACGACGAGCTGCCCGACCTGCTGGAGCTGGTCGCCTCGGCCACCACGACGCCGCTGCTGGTGGCCCTGGACGGGGTCACCGATCCGCGCAACCTGGGAGCGGTCATCCGGTCCGCAGTCGCCTTCGGCGCGCAGGGCGTGATCGTGCCGACCCGGCGCTCGGCCGGGGTGACCGCGACTGCCTGGCGTACCTCGGCGGGCACCGCGGCGCGCATTCCGGTGGCTCAGGTGACCAACCTGGTACGGGCGTTGCGCGACTGCCAGAAAGCCGGCCTGCAGGTCGTCGGGCTGGACGCCGACGGTGACACCACCCTGGACGAGCTGCCCAACGCCACCGACCCGCTGGTGATCGTGGTCGGTTCGGAGGGGCGGGGGCTGTCCCGGCTGGTCGGCGAGACCTGCGACGTGACGGTGTCGATCCCGATGACGGGGCAGGCCGAGTCGTTGAACGCTTCGGTGGCGGCTGCTGTCACGATGGCCGAGGTGGCGCGGCAGCGCAGGCTGAACCGCTGAACCGCTGAACCCAGGGCACCCTTCGATCAGGGCAACCACGCCGGATCCATCACGACCGGGTCGGTGCCTGGCGAAGTCGGCGATCCAGAGCCGGTGGACGAGTCGTGAGCGTTCTGGTCGGGCCCGACGAGCCGGCGGGCGCATTGTCGCCGGACTCGGTTCGCCGCTAGCGTAGGAGCGGGTCCGAGCAGCCTGCCCCCACCTGGTGGTCAGCGTGTTCGGAGCTGCCCACCCTTGATAAGGAGTAGCTCTATGACGGAAAGCGAAGGCCCCGCCGACGGCGGTGCTGACGGCGTGCCCGGCGTTCATGACGGCGGCGCCGATGGTGGCGCGGACGGCGGCGCCGGTGGCGGTGCCGGTGGCGGCGGCGCGGGTGACGGCGGTGCCGACGGCGGTGCCGACGGCGGCGCTGAAGGTGGCGGCGGGGGTGACGGTGGCGCTGATGGTGGTGCCGATGGCGGCGCTGAAGGTGGCGGCGGGAGTGACGGCGGGAGTGACGGCGGCGCTGATGGTGGTGCCGATGGCGGCGCTGATGGTGGCGGCGCGGGTGACGGCGGCGCCGATGGCGGCGCGGACGGCGGAGCCTGAGTACTGAGCAGCCGGTGGGCGGCGCCGACCCGGTCGGCGCCGCCCTGCCCAGCGCCGCCCTGCCCAGCGCTGTCGCGTCCCATGCTGTCGCGTCCAGCGCTGTCCCGTCCAGCGCCCTGGCGCGCTGCATGACCATCCCGGCGGAGCGGTTCGCCGCCGAGTACTGGTCGAAGCAACCGCTGCTCACCCCGGCCACCGAGAGCGGCGCTGACTACACCGACCTGATCGACACCGCGGCGATCGACGAGCTGCTGTCCCGGCGTGGGCTGCGCACGCCGTTTCTCCGAATCGCCAAGCAGGGCAAGGTGATCCCGGCCCGGGAGTTCACCAGGTCCGGCGGCCTCGGCGCCCGGGTGAGCGACCAGGTCGCCGATGACAAGGTGCTCGGACTGGTCGCCGACGGCGCCACCCTGGTGTTGCAGGCGCTGCACCGCAACTGGCCGCCGCTGATGCGCTTCGGCGCCGTGCTGAACGCCGAGCTGGGGCATCCGGTTCAGATCAACTGTTACCTGACCCCGCCGCAGAACCAGGGCTTCGCGCCGCACTACGACACCCACGACGTGTTCGTGCTCCAGGTCCTCGGCCGCAAGCGCTGGGTGGTGCACCGGCCGGTGCTCACCGACCCGCTGCCCGGTCAGGACTGGGAGCAGCACCGGGCCGCGGTCGCTGCCCGGTCGGCCGAACCGCCGCTGCTCGACTTCACGCTGCAACCCGGCGATGCGCTGTACCTGCCCCGCGGCTTCATCCACTCGGCGATGGCGCACGGCGAGACCTCGATCCACCTGACCGTCGGCGTGCACCCGGTGACCCGGCACACCCTGCTCAAGCACCTGCTCGCCGACGCGGCGGGCGAGTCGAGCCTGCGCGCCTCGCTGCCGCTGGGCGGCGACCTGGCCGATGAGGCGCGACTGGCCGATCAGCTGCGCGAGACCGTCCAGGCGTTCGTCGCCTTTGCCGGCGCGGGCCGGTTGCCGCAGGTGGCCGGCCGGCTCGCCGACGAGCTGGCCGACAGCACCCGGCCTGATCCGATCGAGCCGATGGCGCAGCTGGCCGCGCTGGCCGCCCTGACGCCGTCGGCCGGCTTCCGGCTGCGGCCAGGCCTGCGGGTCAGGCTGGAACGAAGTCCGGACGCGGTGCTGGTCAAGGCCATCGACACCAGCCTCAGCCTGCCGCTGTCGGCCGAATCCGCGCTCAAGCTGGTGCTCTCCGGCGAGCCGGTGAGCGCGGCCGGACTGCCCGGGTTGGACGACGAGGCCGCGCTGGCGCTGGTCCGCAGGCTGCTCACCGCCGCCATCCTGGTGCCCGAGCACAGTGCTTGACCGCCCCCACCGGTGCGCGCTGGCCGCGGCTTCCCGGGGTGATGAGATGCTCGGCACCGCCTTTCCCGCCAACCGGATCCTGCTCGTCGAGCAGCCCGGCGGGTGGGGGCTGGGCGGTCTGGCCGGCTCCCGATTCGACCCGCTGATCGCCCGCCGGCTGATCAGCACGCTGGGCGAGCAGGGCGTCCGGGTACTGGCGATCCGCCGGCCCGGCCGCCATCCCGCTCCGGCCCAGCACCTCTGGGGATTCGCCGACTGCCGGGCCGGCCGGCAGGGCATCGTCTGGGGCAGGTACCGGGCAGCGGAGGACCTGCTCGAACTCGACCCGGTGACGCTGGCCGAGCAGGCCAAGGACACCCGACCGGTGTACGCGGTGTGCGCGCACGGCACTCGGGATATGTGCTGCGCCATCGAGGGACGCCCAGTTGCCACCGCGCTCGCCCGGCACTGTCCTGACCGGGTGTGGGAATGCAGCCATGTCGGGGGAGACCGGTTCGCCGCCAACGTGCTGGTGCTGCCCACCGGACAGCTGTACGGCCGGATCACCGACCCGGCCGGCCTGGTGTCGGCGACCGAGGCCGGGCAGGTGCTGACTGATCGGCTGCGCGGCCAGATCGGGTTGTCACCGGCGGCCCAGGCTGCCGTGGTGCATGCCCAGCGAGAACTCGGATTGGCGATGGTGGGCGCGGTGCGATTGCTGCAGGTGCAGGGCTCGCCGCCTGACGTCCAGCTGGTCCGGCTGGCGGTGCCGGGCGGGTCCTGCACCGTGGCCGTCCAGCAGGTGGTCGGCGCATCGGCGATCCTGACCTGCCGGGACACCAAGGCCAAAGTGCCGCTCAGCTACCGCCCGCTGTGGCTGCGGGCCGATTGAACCGGGTCGCGACGGCACTGCCCTTGATCGGCCACTGCCCTTGATCGGCCGACGATCGGCCGAGTCGGGCTGAGCAGTCAGCGGGGGACGCCGGCGGCGAGCCGACGTCCCCCGCTGCGCTACTGGCCGGGCTTACGCGCCGAGGCGCTCGCCGCTCTCCGGGTTGAACGCGTGGGTCTCCTCGGTGCGGACTTCGAGGTTGATCTCGTTGCCGATCTTGGGTGGCACCCGGCCGTCGAAGCGGACGGTGAACGGCTTGGCGCCGCCGTCGTCACCCACGTCGTGGGTCTTGGTGCCGGGCAGCTCGCCGTAGACGAAGGCGTCGGCGCCGAGCTCCTCGACCAGGGTCGCCTTGAGCTTGAGGCCCTGGCCCGACTCGGAGGCGTGGAAGGACTCCGGACGGATTCCGAGGATGATCTCCTTCAGACCGGCGGAGCGGGCGGCGGCCGCGGCGTCCGGCTGGATGGGGATGTTCAGGCCACCCAACTGGGCGCCGCTCTCGTTGAACGGCACCTTGACCAGGTTCATCGCGGGCGAGCCGATGAAGCCTGCGACGAAGGCGTTGCCGGGGTGGTCATAGAGGTTGCGAGGGGTGTCGACCTGCTGCAGGATGCCGTCCTTGAGCAGCGCCACCCGGTCACCCATCGTCATGGCCTCGACCTGGTCGTGGGTGACGTAGATCGTGGTGGTGCCGAGCCGGGCCTGCAGCGCCGCGATGTTGGCGCGGGTCTCCACCCGCAGCTTGGCGTCGAGGTTGGACAGCGGCTCGTCCATCAGGAACACGCTGGGCTCGCGCACGATCGCGCGTCCCATCGCGACCCGCTGCCGCTGACCGCCGGACAGCGCCTTGGGCTTGCGGTCCAGGTACCTCTCCAGGTCGAGCAGCTTCGCGGCGGCCAGCACCTTCGAGGCCCGCTCCTCCTTGGAGACACCCTTGAGCTTCAAGGCGAAACCCATGTTCTCGGCGACCGACATGTGCGGGTAGAGGGCGTAGTTCTGGAACACCATCGCGATGTCGCGGTCCTTCGGCGGCTTCTGCGAGACGTCGACGCCGCCGATCCTGATCTCACCCTGGTCGACGTCCTCGAGGCCGGCGAGCATCCGCAGGGCGGTCGACTTGCCTGATCCGGACGGGCCGACCAGGACGACGAATTCGCCGTCGGCGACATCGAGATTGAGCCGGTTGACTGCGGGGATCGGGTTTCCGGGGTAGATACGCGAGGCTTCCACGTACTGAACTTCGGCCATGCCTAAATCCTCTCGGTGATGTGTGACCGCACCGGGTACGGGCTCTCGCGGGTGCGCGAGCCTCACGGCATTCCGGTCGGCGCCGGTGGTCCGCCTCCACCGATCGAAGGCGGCGACCCCGACCGGCATAGCGGTCTGGACACCTCATTAGTGCAGGTGCCGGCTCGGCAGTCAAGGCAGCCGCTCCGTGGGCGGTGCGGGCAACGCTAGGACGGCGCCTCAGGGTCGAAGTGAATTCGGCATGATTCGCCCAAGTTGCCAGTTGGGCAGAGGTATGTCCTTATTGGGAGAGGCGGCGTCAGCCGTTCCCCGTGAGAAGGAGACACTATGTTCGGAGTACCGCCGCGTGCCGGCCGGGTACGCACCATGCTCGGCGCCGCTGTGGCTGCTGTGACCCTCGGCGCGGGAATGGTCGCTGCCCTCACCCTGGGCGCATCCCAGGCGAGCGCGGCCACCTACGTCAACGGCATGGACGTCTCCGGTCATCAGGGCAACGTCGCCTGGTCGACCGCCTACAACAACGGCGCCCGGTTCGCCTACGTCAAGGCGACCGAGGGCACCAGCTACCGCAACCCCTACTTCGCCCAGCAGTACAACGGCTCCTACAACGTGGGCATGATCCGCGGCGCCTACCACTTCGCGCTCCCGAACAACTCCAGCGGGCTCGCCCAGGCCGACTTCTTCGTCAACAACGGCGGCGGCTGGTCCGGCGACGGCAGGACCATGCCGCCCGCGCTGGACATCGAGTACAACCCCTACGGCTCGACCTGCTACGGGCTGTCCCAGGCCTCGATGGTCAGCTGGATCAGAGCCTTCTCCGACCGGGTGCACTACCGGACCAACAAGTACCCGATGATCTACACGACCATCGACTGGTGGACCACCTGCACCGGCAACTCCAGCGCGTTCGCGGCCACCAACCCGTTCTGGATCGCCAGGTACAGCTCGACCCCGCCCACCGCGCCGGCCGGCAGTTACACCTGGACGATCTGGCAGTACGCCGACTCCGGCATCTACCCAGGTGACCAGAACAGGTTCAACGGCAGCTACACCCAGTTGAAGGCGTTGGCCACCAACCCGCACTGAGCCGACCCGGCACTGATCGGCTCGCACCGAGCCGGTAGCACTGAACCACCGTGAGATCCGCGGGCGGCACCGGTTGACCTCCGGTGGCCGCCCGCGGCTGCGCTCGCCGGCGGACCCGTATCAGTTTGGATCGCCTGGGCGACCGAAATCGATACGCATCGCCCAGGAGCCCGCGCGATGCTCAGCCCGGCGCGATGCTCAGCCCGCCCGATGCTCAGCAGGGCGGGTGGGCACCCAGAACCGCAGCTTGCCGGCTCGCTCGTCCTCCAGCACGCCCCCGTTGGCCAGGATCACCTTGCGGGAGCCGAGGTTGTCCACGTCGCAGGTGATCAGCGCCTGCTCGATCCCCATACCGGCCGCGATCGGCAGCGCGGCCCGCAACATCGCGGTGCCATGACCGCGCCGGCGGGCTCGGGGCGCGATGTCGTAGCCGATGTGCCCGGCAGACTCGAGCAAGAGCGGGGTCAGTTCATGCCGGATCCGGATGCTGCCCAGAAAATGCGAGCCCTCGGCCCACCAGTAGGTGCTGCTGTGCACCCAGTTCGGTGGCGGTGGCACTGAGGTGTCGCCCTCGCGGCGCACCGCGGCCAGGTACCGCTCGAAACCCTCCGGGGTGTGCCACTGCGCGGCGAAGCCGGTCAGGTGGCGGCCGAGCGCGGAGTCGTCCTGCGGGCCGCCGCGGCTCTCGGCGGCGAAGTCGGCCATCGCGGATCGAAACGACGGCGCCAGTGCGGCGCTGGGCGAAACCAGGTGAGGCATCGCCTGATCCTGGCGGGCCCAGGCGTATCAGGCGAGCGAATTTCCCGCTTCGGCCGCGCGCAGTCGCTCCACCTGCGCTGTCACGGCGGCCATGATCTCGTCGGTCACCGCCCGCAACACCTCAGCGGTCGGCTCGGCGTCGTGGTACTTGCTCAGCTCCACCGGCTCGCCGACGCTGGCTTCGTGCCGGTGCCGGGGAAACGGCCGGAACCGTCCGCCGCGGCCGAGCGTCCGGTGCGCTCCCCACTGGCCGATCGGTATGACCGGGACGTCCGGGCAGGCCAGGGCGAGCCTGGCTACCCCGGTCTTGGCCTGCATCGGCCAGTAGTCCGGGTCGGCGGTGATGGTGCCCTCGGGGTAGATGATCACGCACTCGCCGTCGCGCAACGCCTGCTCGGCCGCCTGGAGCGAGTCGGCGGCCTGGCCGCTGGAGCGATGGACCGGAATCTGCCCGGCGCCGGCCATGGTCCGTCCCACGATGGGCCAGCCGAACACGCTCGACTTGATCAGGAAGCGCGGAATCCGGCCGGACTGCCAGATCATCCGGGCCATCGTCGCGGTGTCGGCCTGGGAGATGTGGTTGACCGCGATCAGGACCCCGCCGTGCGCGGGTATCCGATCCAGGTGGTGCCAGCGGATCTTGAACAGCAGCGAGTCGAGCGGGTAGAGGATCAGGACGCAGAGCCTGATCCAGAAGCCGGCCTTGGGGCGGTGCGCTCGGGTCATCCGCTACTCCTCGGGTGTCGAGGACATTCGTACCCGGCCGGCTCGGGCAGCTGCCGGTCGGGGGGCGCGGAAGCGGTGCTTTCCAGCCCTGGCCGCGCTCGGCCGACCCGGAACTCCCGGACTAGGATGGTCAAGGCTCGCGGGCGGTTGTCCGCGCCGGCCGGCGTGGCGCAACTGGTAGCGCACCCGACTTGTAATCGGGCGGTTAGGAGTTCAAGTCTCCTCGTCGGCTCAGTAACGAGGTCCTAGCGTGAGGACATGCCAAGGCTGAGGTCCTATCTGGTGTGCGGCACGCCGCGCACCGGCAGCACCTACCTGTGCGACCTGCTTGCCTCGACGGGCGTGGCCGGTTATCCCGAGTCCTACTTCAGGGAGCCGGATCAGCAGGACTGGGCCAGGCGTCTCAAGGTGCCGGTGTCGGGCGACGGATCCTTCGACTATCGCCGCCTGGTGGAAGGCGCTGTCCGGGCTGGCACCAGTCCGAACGGAGTCTTCGCAGCCCGCATCATGTGGGGAACCGTAAGCGTGATCGTCGAGGGTCTCACCCGCTCGTCGCCTTGCCGGCCTGACTCCGACGTCCTCAGCGACGCTTTCGGGCCGCTGCTCTTCGTCCATTTGCGGCGCGACGATGTCATCGGTCAAGCGGTGTCGTGGGCGCGTGCGGAGCAGACCGGCCACTGGCAACAGGGCGACACCGCTCAGGCCGAGCCGAACCTGGATCTCGGCCAGATCGACGAGCTCATCCGGACCATCCGCGAGCACAACGCTGCCTGGCTCGCATGGTTCTCGCGGCAGGGAGTGCAGCCGCACGTGGTGCGCTATGAGGACCTTGTCGATAACCCAGGCGGTACCGTCCTGGCGATCCTGGACCGGTTGGAGGTCCGAGCGCCCTCCGACTGGCGGCCCCGATCACCCCACGTCAGGCAAGCGGATCAGGTCAATCAGGCCTGGGTCCGGCGCTACCGGCAAAACCACAAACAGATGCGGCGGTGACCTGAGGTCACCGCCGCACCGTTGTACTACTGCGAATTTGTACTACTGCGAATTCTCGTTCGTACTAACGAGATTCACCTTGAGGACTACTGAACAACCCCCAGAGCGTTGACGATGCCGGCGCCGTAGAACCCGTTGAACTCAGGGGTTCCGACGCAGGTGGCGGTGAACTCCGCGGAGCGTCCCTCTTGGGTGTAGGACTGCACGCCACCCGCGGGGCAGGCGTGATCGATCGCGGTCGCGGCCATCAGAGCCGCCACTGCGGCCGGCTCCATGGTCAACCCACGCTTCGGGGTGGTGTCCCGGTAGCCGTGGGCGCTGACCGCCAGAGCGGCGACACCGGCGGCGTGCGGCGATGCCATCGAGGTGCCCTGCAGGTACTGGTAGTAGCCGCACTCGCCCTCGTCGTTGCAGTCCTTCTGGACGCCTGCGGTGACGCCGGCCGGGGTGATGTTGCCGGACTCGTCGACGTAGCCGTCAGCCTGCATCACGTTGAGCGGCGCCGTGGACAGGATCAGGTTCTCGTTCGTGCGGTAGCTCGGCGTGCCGAAGCCATCGCGGAACCAGCCACCGGGAGCGGAGAACTCGATCTCACCGGAGGTGAGGTCGGTGGTGTAGTTGGAGTAGTCGGCCTTCTTGCCCGACGGGCCGAGCGAGGAGACGCCGAGGACGTGCGGTCCCTCGATCGGCAGGACCCGGCAGGTGTCGTTGTCGATGGTGCGCTCGTAGGGGTCCGCGCCGTAGTCCGGGCTGGAGTGGTCGTGCCGCGGGTTGGCCAGGTCCTCGTGGTTGTTGCCCAGCGAGCCGACCAGCGTCACGTTGTGGGCGTTGGCGTAGTTGAGCGCGCGGGTCATCCCCTCGAGGATCACGTCCTGCTCGGCCCCCGAGGCGGCGCTGTCCTCCGGCGCTCCGCCGGCGCAGTTGTAGAGCCACGGGTCGAGGTAGAACGACATGTTCACCACGTCCAGGCCGACGTCGCCGGCGTAGGTGAGGGCGTTGGTGACCGGGCCGAGGAAGAAGTAGCCGCTGTCCTGCGCGCCACGGATGTTGACCAGCGTGGCCTTGGGCGCGACGCCGCTCAGACCCATGCCGTTGAGCGCGGCGGCAATGGTGCCGGCGGTGTGGGTGCCGTGTCCGTTGTCGTCCCAGCTCGCCGGGTCGACGCAGTTGGCGAACTCGCACGGGCCGTCGACGTCGGTCATGTCGGTGGTGAAGTTGCGCGACAGCTTCTTGCTGAAGTTGGAGTGCAGATCGGGGTGGGAGCCATCCACGCCGGTGTCCAGGATGCCGACGGTGACCCGGTGGTCACCACGCTCGATGGCGTGCGCTTCAGGGGCGTTGATCATGTCCATGCCCCACAGCAGGTGATCGAGCGGGTCGCCGGCCTTGACCGGCTTGGAGGTGGGCGCATTGTTGGCGCCGCCTGACAACCGAGCCTCGTTCTCGACCGCGTCACGGACGGTCTTCTTGGGAGCGGCGCCGATCGAGTGGTCCTTCGCGACGCCGTCGACGCCCGCGAGCCCGCGGGTGCGGGAGGCGAAGGCGGTGTCGGTCGAGGTGACCGTGAGCAGACCGATCGCCTGGTTCACCGAGGTGACGGTCGCGCCGCTGGCCTGGAGCTGTTCGGCCAGCGCCTGGGCGGTGCCGCCGGCCTCAGTGAGTACTACGTAGGCCGTGCTCGCGCCCTGGGTGGACTGCTGGTTGGCGCCCTGGGGGGTGGCACCTGCGGTGCTGATCGCCAAGGCGGGTATGGCCAGGGCCGCGGCCGCTGCCGCGACGATGATCCGGGATCTGCGCATGTGGTTGGGTCCTTCCTTCGGGCACGCTGAGGGCACCCGTAATAGGCGTCAATCTAGGCACTCGGCAGCAAAATGGGAACCCCCAGAAGTAGACGATCGCAACCAGCCGAAGCCCGCAAATCGAAGGCCGGTGCAGCGGGCGATGGGGTAGCCGCTGAAGCAGGCCGAGGTATCGTCCCGGCTCGTACGGGCAGGCTTCGGAAGAAAGGCCGTCGATGAGAGTCGCACTGTTCGCGACCTGCTTGGTGGACGGTCTGTTTCCCGACGTCGCCCGGGCGACGGTGCGACTGCTGAGGCGGTTGGGACACGAGGTGGTCTTTCCGCGGGAGCAGTCCTGCTGCGGTCAGATGCACCTGAACACCGGTTACTCGGCTGCGGCGCTGCCGCTGATCCGTCGCCAGGCGCGGGTGTTCGCCGACTTCGAGGCGATCGTGGCGCCGAGCGGGTCGTGCACCGGCTCGATCCGGCACCAGCACGCCGACACCGCCCGCCGGTTCGGCGACGAAGCGCTGGCCGTCGCCGCCGAGGCGGTCGCGGCGCGGACCTACGAGCTGTCGGAGTTCCTGGTCGACGTCACCGGTGTCACCGATGTGGGCGCGCACTTCGCGCACCGGGTCACCTACCACCCGACCTGCCACTCGTTGCGGCTGCTGCGGGTCGGTGACCGGCCGATGGCCCTGCTGCGCGCCGTCCAGGACATCGAACTCGTCGAACTGGCCGCCGCGGACTCCTGCTGCGGCTTCGGAGGGACCTTCGCCATGAAGAACAGCGCGGTGTCCTCGGCGATGCTGGCCGACAAGGTGGCGGCCGTCCAGGCCAGCGGCGCGACGGTGTGCTCGGCAGGGGACTCCTCGTGCCTGATGCACATCGGCGGCGGGCTGTCCCGGTTGCACGTCGGCGCCCGCACCCTGCACCTGGCGCAGATCCTGGCCAGCACCCGGTCAGAGCCGGCGCTGGTATGACGGTCGCCGGCAAGACGTATCTGGGGATGCCGACCGCCCCACCCGGCGTGGGCCAACTGCGCGGTGACGAGTCGTTTCCGGACGCGGCCGAGACGGCGCTGGCCAACGGCCAGCTCCGACGCAACCTGGCCAACGCCACCAGCACCATCCGCGCCAAGCGGGCCGCGGTGGTGGCGGAAGTGCCGGACTGGCAGGAGTTGCGGGCCGCCGCCGCGGCGGTCAAGGACGACGTGCTGGCTCACCTGGACAGCTACCTGGTGCAGCTCGAGGCGCGCGTCACCGAGCGGGGCGGGGTGGTGCACTGGGCGCGTGACGCCAACGAGGCGAACCGGATCGTCACCGAACTGGTCGCGGCCACAGGCTCGCGCGAGGTCGTGAAGGTCAAGTCGATGGCCACCCAGGAGATCGGCCTGAACCAGGCGCTGGAAGAAGCCGGCATCCTCGCGTTCGAGACCGACCTGGCCGAGCTGATCGTGCAGCTGGGCGATGACCGGCCGAGCCACATCCTGGTCCCCGCGATCCACCGGAACCGGACCGAGATCCGCGACATCTTCCTGTCCGAGATGGCCGGTGTCGACTGCGGCCTGACCGATGACCCGGCCGCGCTGGCCGAAGCTGCCCGCCGCTACCTGCGCGAGAAGTTCCTGACCACCAAGGTGGCGATCAGCGGCGCCAACTTCGCGATCGCCGACACCGGCACCCTGATGGTCGTCGAGTCCGAAGGCAACGGCCGGATGTGCCTGACGCTGCCCGACACCCTGATCACCGTGATGGGCATCGAGAAGCTGCTGCCCAGCTTCACCGATCTGGAGGTGTTCCTGCAGTTGTTGCCCCGCTCCTCCACCGGTGAGCGGATGAACCCCTACACCTCGATGTGGACCGGGGTGCATCCCGGCGACGGGCCCCAGGAGTTCCACCTGGTGCTGCTGGACAACGGCCGCACCGCGACGCTGGCCGACGAGCGGGGGCGTGCCGCCCTGCGATGCATCCGGTGCTCGGCGTGCCTGAACGTCTGCCCGGTCTACGAGCGCACCGGCGGCCACGCCTACGGCTCGGTGTATCCCGGCCCGATCGGAGCGGTGCTGTCCCCGCAGCTCACCGGGGTGGCCGACAACCCGAGCCTGCCGTTCGCCTCCACGCTGTGCGGGGCGTGTTACGACGTCTGCCCGGTGGCCATCGACATCCCGAAGATGCTGGTGCACCTGCGCGAGCGGGTCAACCAGGACAAGGCCACCAGCCATCGGCTGCCCACTCCCGAGTCGGCAGGCATGGCGGCAGCGTCCTGGGCGATGCGGGGTCACCGGCGCTGGACGTGGTTGCTGCGGGCCGCCCGGCTGGGCCGGCTGGCTCGGCTGTCCCGGCTCAGCAGGTCCGCGGCCGGCCGCCGGCTGCTGCCGCCGCCGCTGTCGGCCTGGGTCAGCTCCCGGGACCTGCCGGCCCCGCCGGCGCAGTCGTTCCGCGATTGGTGGGCCGAGCAGTGATGACGGCCCGCGACGAGGTGCTGGCCAGGATCAGCACCGCCCTGGGCCGGGCTCGCGGCGAGGCGCCTGGCGAGATCTCCGGCGCCGCGGCGATCCCGCGGCGCTACCGCCGGGCCGGCGCGACGGCCGCGGGCGAGGGCGTGCCGGCCGGTGTCGGGCATCAGGCCGAGTTGGTGGAGCTGCTGGTTGACCGGCTGGTCGATTACCGCGCCACCGTCACCCGAAGCGAGCCGGCCGGTGTCGCGGACGTGCTGGCGCAGCGGTTGGGTCAGCACCGCATCGATTCGGTGCTGGTTCCCGACGGCTTTCCCGAAGAGTGGCTGGGCGCCGTCAGCGCCGAGCGCCGCACCGATGACGCGCTGACACCGGCCCAACTGGACGGGATCGACGGCGTGCTGTGCACCGGCACGCTCGCCATCGCCGAGACCGGCACCATCGTGCTCGACTCCGGACCGGGTCAGGGCCGCCGAGCCCTGAGCCTGGTGCCGGACTACCTCCTCATCGTGCTCACCAGCGATCAGATCGTCGCCGGCGTGCCCGAGGCGGTGGCCCGGCTGGACTCCGGGCGGCCACTCACCTGGATCAGCGGTCCCAGCGCGACCAGCGACATCGAGCTCAACCGCGTCGAGGGGGTGCACGGTCCGCGCACGCTCGACGTGATCCTGATCCAGGCCGCTCGTCCCGGCTTCTGAGGTGGGCAGGTCGCTGGGCTTGTCACGTGCTGGCTCGCACGTGGTGCTTATCACGTAGTGCGTACTTGGTTGTGTGTGGCGCAAAGCGGAATCTAGGCTCGCGGTGGCTGTTCGCTGCCCAGGACCTGAGGTGGGAAAGATGATCCGAGTCTGCTCGCTCGCCGAACTGCCGGCCGGCGAAGTGCTGCGGTTGGAGATGAGCCCGGCGATCTCGATCTTTCACACCCAGGACGGCGAGCTCTTCGCCGTCGATGACACCTGCACCCATCAGAAGGCCTCGCTGGCCGACGGCTGGGTGGAAGGCTGCGAGGTGGAGTGCCCCATACACTCCGCCATCTTCAACCTGCGCACCGGCGAGCCGGACGGCTCGATGACCACCGAGCCGCTGCGCACCCATCAGGTGAGCGTCTCCGACGGCGACATCTACCTCACCGTCTCCAGCGAGCCGACGGCCGAGCAACCGGGGACCGCGCTGCCCACCGGACCGTGAAGCGGGTCGCCGTCGTCGGTGGGTCGTTGGCGGGTCTGTCGGCGGCCCGGGCGCTGCGCAAGCAGGGCTACGACGCCGGCCTGGTGTTGATCAGCGATGAGACCAGGCCACCCTATGATCGGCCGCCGCTGTCGAAGTCCTTTCTGGCCGGCGAGGTAACCGAGGCCGAGATCGGCCTGCTGAACGCGGGGGAAACCCTGGACGCCGACTGGCGGACCGGTGTCGCTGCCACCGGCCTGCACCCGAGCCGTGGCACTGTCGCGCTGTCCGACGGCGCCGAACTGGCAGTCGATGCGGTGGTGATCGCCACCGGCGCCCGGCCCCGGCTGCCCTGGCCGCAACTGCCGGACGGCGTCCAGGCGCTGCGCACCCTCGACGACGCGCTGGCCTTGCGCGCCAGGTTGCGGCCCGGCGCCCGGCTGGTCGTCGTCGGGGCCGGGTTCATCGGCGCCGAGGTCGCTGCCACGGCCCGCGCCCTCGGCCTGGACGTCACGGTCGTCGAAGCCTTGCCGACGCCGCTGAGCGCCGCGCTGGGAACCGAATTCGGTGCGGTGGTCGCGGGTTTGCACACCGCTCACGGCGTGCGGCTGCTGTGCGGCGTCGGTGTCAGCCGGCTGATCGGTCACCAGCAGGTCGAGGCGGTGGAGCTCGCCGACGGTCGCACCGTGCCGGCTGACGTGGTGCTGCTCGGGGTCGGCGTCCAACCCAACGTCGAGTGGCTGGCCGGTTCGGGCCTGACCATCGCCAACGGGGTTCGCTGCGACGCCTACGGGGCAACCGGCCTTCCCAACGTCGTCGCCGTGGGTGACTGCGCCAGCTGGTACGAGCCTGAGCTGGGCGCGCACCACCGGCTCGAGCACTGGACCGGCGCTCGGGAGCGGGCCGCCATCGCGGCGAGCTCGCTGCTGTCCGGTGGTCAGCAGAAGGTTTCGGACCGCCCGCCCTACTTCTGGTCCGATCAGTACGGGATCACGGTGCAGCTCGCCGGGCGCACCGCGGGCGCTGACTCGGTCACGGTCGAGGAGGGCTCTGCCGCCGACTACGACTTCCTGGCGGTCTACCGGCGAGGTGGCCGGCCGATCGCGGTGCTGGCGCTGGGGCATGGCCGCTCTTTCATGCGCTGGCGCAAGCAGCTGGCTGCGTCTGCGGCGGTGCCGTGATGTCAGCGACCGGCGCCCGCAAGGCGTCGGCCAGGCCGGCGAGCGCGCTGTCGATGACGCGGTAGTAAGCCCACTTGCCACGCTGCTCGCGGCTGAGCAGGCCGGCGTCGACAAGCTGCCTCATATGGTGTGACACGGTCGGCTGGGTCAACCCGACCGGATCGGTCAGGTCGCAGATGCAGGCCTCGCCGCCCGATGAGCGGCGATCAGCGAGAGCAGCCGTACCCGGGTGGGATCACCGAGTGCCTTGAAGATCCGAGCCAGCCGCTCGGCCTCGGCCACGCCGAGCACGCCGCCGGTCACCGGGCTGTGGCAGTCAGCCAGGTCCAGCGGCGGTACCGAAGTCGTCATGCTCCCGAGTATGTCAAACATTGACAATTATCGATACGTTGACCATAGTCATTCATCGAGTTTCATCTATCTGAAAGGCCGGATCCATGGCAGAACCAAGGCGTGCCGCGCTCGTACGGGCCCGCAAGCCCGCATGAGTGGCCTCGACCTGGCTCCGGGTCCGCCGGACTCGGCGCAGGTGGTGAACCGGCTGTCGATACTGGACCGGTTTCTGCCGGTGTGGATCGTCGCGGCGATGGCGCTCGGCCTGGGCGCGGGCCGGGCCGTGCCCTCGCTGGCCGATCACCTGGACAGCGTTCAGATCGGCTCGGTGAGCCTGCCGATCGCGATCGGCCTGCTGCTGATGATGTATCCGGTGCTGGCCAAGGTGCGCTACGGCGAGCTCGGCCGGGTCACCGGCGACCGGCGACTGCTGGTCAGCTCGCTGGCGCTGAACTGGATTGTGGGACCCGCGCTGATGTTCGCCCTGGCCTGGTTGCTGCTGCCGGACCTGCCGGCCTACCGGACCGGCCTGATCATCGTCGGCCTGGCCCGGTGCATCGCGATGGTCCTGATCTGGAACGACCTGTCCTGCGGTGACCGCGAGGCCGCCGCCGTGCTGGTCGCCATCAACTCCGCGTTCCAGGTGCTGGCCTTCGGCCTGCTGGGCTGGTTCTACCTGCGGGTGTTGCCGGGTTGGCTGGGTCTGCCGGGCGCCGAGGCGCACTTCTCGCTCAGCACCATTGTGGTGTCGGTTCTGGTGTTCCTCGGCATCCCGCTGGCCGCGGGTTACCTGACCCGAACGCTGGGGGAGCGCGCCAAGGGCCGGCAGTGGTTCGAGACCCGGTTCCTGCCCAAGGTCGGCCCGCTTGCCCTGTACGGGTTGCTGTTCACCGTGGTGGTGCTGTTCGCCTTGCAGGGAAACACGATCACCGCCCGGCCGTGGGACGTCGCCAGGATCGCGCTGCCGCTGCTGGCGTACTTCGCGATCATGTTCGCCGGCTCGTTCGCCCTGGGTCACCGATTGAAGTTGGGCTACCCCAAGACGGCCACGCTGGCCTTCACCGCGGCCGGCAACAACTTCGAGCTCGCGATCGCCGTCTCGATCGGCGTCTTCGGTGTCACCTCGGGCCAAGCCCTGGCCGGCGTGGTCGGGCCGTTGATCGAGGTGCCGGTGCTGGTGGCGCTGGTGTACGTGTCGCTGTGGTTGGGCCGCAGGATGACTGCCAGGAGTGCCGGATGAGCGCCACGCCAGAAGTGCTGTTCGTCTGCGTTCACAACGCCGGACGTTCGCAGATGGCCGCGGCGCTGCTCGAACATCACGCCGCCGGCCGGGTGCGGGTCCATTCGGCGGGTTCGAGCCCGGCCGACCGGCTCAATCCGGCCGTCCTCGAGGTCATGGACGAGATCGGGATCGACCTGTCCGCGCGCTCGCCCCAGCGGCTGAGCGAGCAGGCCGTGCAAGCCGCCGACGTGGTGGTCACCATGGGCTGCGGAGACGCCTGCCCGGTCTTTCCGGGCAAGCGCTATCTCGACTGGGAGCTTCAGGATCCGGCCGGTCTGCCACCTGATGACGTGCGCCTGATCCGCGACGACATCGACCGGCGGGTCCGCGCCCTGCTTCAGGAGCTGGCCGGCTAGGCGCGGTTTCACTGCTCGGCTCGTGCTGTCGCTGCTCCGCTCGTCCTGTGCGGCTAGGGGGTAGAGCAGCGACAAAGAAGTGACCCAGGCCACAGAAATGCGAGGCTTGCCCTTGTCGTCACCGATGCTCGACCACTGGGCGGATCGGTGCTTCATGGGAGGCAACGCATGCAGAGCCGCAGTCTGTACCAGGTGCTGGCCGCGGCTCGATCTGACGGATCACCGGCGCTGATGGTCGACGTCAAGTGCCGTTCACCGCGTGACGGCGAGCTGATCTCCAGTGAGCGGTTGGAGTCCTACGTCTGCGCGCTGGTCGGCGGCGGGGTGGACGCCCTGTCGACCCCTACTGATCCGGTTTACTTCGACGGCAGCATCGAGACCGCTCGCAAGATCCGCGAGCTGTCCCCGGTTCCCTTCATGCGTAAGGAGTTCTTCGCCGCCGTCGATCAGATGGACGAGTCCCTCGAAGCCGGGTTCGACGCGGTGCAGCTCACCCTCAGCAGCTTCATCGACCCGGCCTTGTTCGCCGCGATGAAGGCCCGTGCCGAGGAGCTGGGCCTGGAGGTGGTCATCGGGGTGCACAACCTCCAGCAGCTGAAAAAGGCTGTGGAATTCGGAGCGATCGCCATCAGCATCAACTGCCACGGCGTCGCGGCGCTGAGGATGGAAGGCCGGTCGGCCAGCTATGGCCAGGTGCTGGCCAGCATGGCCCCGCAGGACGTGCTGGTACTGCTGGAAAGCGCGTTCAGCTGCCGGCGCGACATCGAAGGCGCGGCCAAGGCAGGTGCTGACGGTGTGCTGATGGGAACCACCATCGCCAAGAGCAGCGACCCGGTCGGGATGCTGCGCTCGTTCCGGACACCGGCCGAATCCTGGCGGGCCAGCGTCTGAGCCGGGGCCAGCGCCTGAGCCGGGCCAGCGCGCCTGGAGCCGGGGTCACCGCCCGAGCCGGTCAGCGCCAAGCCGGTCAGCCGGGATTCAGCGAGGACTGCTTGTGGGCCGCGGTGGCGCCGGACTTGTCCGACTCGACGATCCAGTACGGCTCGTCCGGTGAGGCGTTGAACTTTTGGCCGGCGTGGCTGAACGGCGCCGTCTTCTTCTCCACGGCGTGTCCCTGGGTGAGCCCTTGCGAGGTGTTCCAGGTGACCCGGTCACCTTTGCTGATCGCCATCAGTCCACCGTACAAGCCGGCCCGACCTGCTCGGCAGGACTGCCGGACCTGAGCGGCGGGCCGCAAGCAGCGGCAAGGGGCGCCGGATGAGAGAGTGACGTCATGACGCATCTACCGACCTGGACCTACCAGGGATCCGTGCCCTTCAACGGCGACCTGTCCATCCTCGAGTCGAGGCTGCACTCCGGCCGGGTCGAGGCGGCCGAACTCGGATACACGGCCGAGCCGGAGAGCATCGACACCGAAGAGGTGATGTTGAGCCACCCGGACGGCGATCCGGACACCGACCTGCTGACGGCCGAGCAGGCTGACACGGCCGGCATCAAGTTCAATCCCACGATGCTTCGATACCGGATGGTGTGGGCCAGCGAGGGTGCTCCCGAGGGCGACGGAGCCCACGACGGCAGCCGGAACGGCCTCAGCGACCCGGCCGGCGGCTGAGCACTCCCGCGCTGCCGAAGGGCCGCCCCGCGCGTTGAGCGTGGGACGGCCCTTCACCGTCAGGGCGGCCGCTGTGCAGCCGACCCCTAGAGGGTGACCTGCTCGTTCGGCACGCAGTGGGTCATGACCAGCCCGGTCACGTCGCGCGAGCCGTTCTTGCCCAGGTTCGCCAGCCGCTCCTTCTCGGCGTCGGTCAGCGTCTGGCTCTGCAACGGCGGCAGGTGCCGGACGTCGTCGGCGGAGATGCCCAGCCCCTCGCCGACCCGGCGGCCGTACTCGTCCTCGCAGAGGAACAGGTGCCAGACCATCCGCTCCTGGATCGCCCGGTCGCACTGGCTGAGCGCGCCCACCAGGTTCGCCACCAGGTCGTCCTGCTCCCACTGCTCGGACAGCAGGAACCGCTCGCCGGCCTGGCGGTAGTCATCGGTGCGCGGAATCCGCTTGCGGGTCAACCGCCCGACGATCTCAGGGCCCTGCTCGTCGTGGCTCGGGTAGGTCGCCTCGCGCAGCCCGCCGGTGATCGAGGGCTCGTAATTGACGTGCGGGTTCTGACCGGCCTGATCCTGGTAGTAGGCCATCTGGCCGTCACGCTGGTTGGTGTGCACCTTGGCGTGCTTGGCCTGGTTGACCGGCAACTGCAGGTAATTCGGGCCCACCCGGTAGCGCTGGGTGTCGCTGTAGCTGAACGTCCGTCCGACCAGCATCTTGTCGTCGCTGAAGTCCAGGCCGTCGACCAGCACGCCGGTGCCGAACGCGATCTGCTCGCTCTCGGCGAAGAAGTTCTCCGGAATGCGGTTGAGCACCATCTTGCCGATCGGCTTGAGCGGGAAGTCGTTCTCCGGCCAGACCTTGGTGTCATCGAGGGGATCCCAGTCCAGCTCGGGGTGGTCATGGTCGTCCATCAGCTGCACGTGCAGCTCCCACTCCGGGTACTCGCCGCGCTCGATGGCGTCGTAGAGGTCCTTGGTGTGGTAGCCGAGTTCCTGGGCCTGCAGCTGGGCAGCGGTCTCGGCGGTCAGCGACTTCACGCCCTGCTTGGGGATCCAGTGGTACTTGACCAGCTTGGTGTCGCCGGCTGCGTTGACCCACTTGTAGGTGTTGACGCCGAAGCCCTGCATGGTGCGGTACGAGGCCGGGATGCCGCGCGGGCTGAACACCATGGTCAGCATGTGCATGGATTCGGGGGTCTGGCTGATGAAGTCGAAGACCCGGTTGGGGACCTGCCGCTCGAAGTTCACCGGGTCGGGTTTCTGGGAGTGGATGAAGTCGGGGAACTTGACGGCGTCGCGGATGAAGAAGACCGCGAGGTTGTTGCCGACCAGGTCCCAGTTGCCGTCCTCGGTGTAGAGCTTCACCGCGAAGCCGCGCGGGTCACGGGCCAGCTCGGAGGAGTCCCGGCCGCCTGCCACCGTCGAGAACCGGATCGCCAGCTCGGTCTTCTTCCCCTGCTCCTGAAAGAGCTTCGCCCGGGTGAAGTCGGCGATCGGCTCGCCGCCCAGGCTGCCGTAGGCCTCGAAGTAACCGAAGGCGGTGGCGCCGCGGGCGTGCACGACCCGCTCGGGAATGCGTTCGCGGTCGAAGTGACTGATCTTCTCCAGGAACTGGTAGTTCTCCAGGGTCGCCGGGCCGCGGGCGCCGACGGTGCGCTGGTTCTGGTTGTCGAAGACCGGATGGCCTTGGCGGTTGGTGAGGATCGGTCGGCTGTCGCCTTCGACGGATCCCTGTGAGGCCACGTCTGTCATGCAATCTCTCCTTCTTCGGGTGGGAGCGGGGATGCTGTTGTGCAGTGCATGCACTCTCCCCACCAGGTGATCTCGGCTTCGTCGATCACGAAGCCCTTGCTGATCGGCAGATCCAGGCAGGGCGCCTGACCGACTGCGCAGGCGACGTCGGAGATCCGGCCGCAGGACCGGCAGACCAGATGGTGATGGTTGTCGCCGGCCCGCAGTTCGTAGCGCGTTGCCGACCCGGCTGGTTCGATGCGGCGCACCAGGCCCACCCGGGTCAGATCGTCGAGCACGTTGTAGAGCCCTTGCCGCGAGACTTCGGAGAAGCTCTCCACCGGCAAGCCGGCGACGCGCGAGGCGATCTCGGCCGCGGTGGCATGCGCCGCGCCTTGCAGGGCGCCCAGGACGGCCCGGCGCTGGGCGGTGACCCGCAGGCCCGCCTGCCGCAGAGCAACGGAGGAGTCCATCAATTCAGCTTCGTACCTATTCTTGATCGAGTCAAGTTAACCTCGTGATCGAGTCAAGGATGTGCTGAATGGCCGTTCTAGACTTGGCCCATGCCCGAGGCGTTGAGCGATGAGGAGATCGGCTTCCTGCTGGAGGTGCTCGATGTGGCCCGGCACGGCCGGACCGAGCGGCTGGGCGAACTGCTCGACGCCGGTGTGCCGGTCAACCTCACCAACGCCGCGGGGGACTCCCTGCTGATCCTGGCCGCCTACCACGGCCAGCCCGAGACGGTCCGGCTGCTGCTGGACCGGGGCGCTGACACCGCCCGGGTGAACGACCGCGGCCAGACCGCGCTGGCCGCGGCGGTGTTCGGCCAGGACGCCGGCATCGTCGAGGCGTTGCTGGCAGCCGGGGCCGATCCCCACCACGGCGGCCGGTCGGCCGTGGAGGTCGCCCGGTTCTTCGAGCTGGAGGAGATGCTGCGGCTGCTGCAGGCTTGACCGAATCAGGCCGCCGGCGAGCCGAAGCCTGGTAGCTTCGACACCTCACGTGAAGTTTATGTTGGGAGTCGACTATGCGTGCCCCGCACCGCGCTCGAAAGCCACGATCGGCCACCACTGACACCGACGGTCAGCGGCAGGACGCTGCGCCGCAGGGCGATCGTCCCGGCTCGGCGGCGATCGCGGTCCCGGGGTTGGCGCTGCCGGTGCAGCGACTGGCTGTCGGCGCCGTCGGTGACCCGATGGAGCTGGAGGCCGAGCGGGTCGCCGACTCGGTGGTCCAGACCCTGCGGCGACGTCATGATGAGGCCGAGGCGCCCGACGTCCGCCGCGACGTGGTGGGCGCGCTTCGCCGCCAGGCCGGTCACCAGCACCCGATCGGCGCCGAGGGCGGTGAGCTGTCCGAGCACACCGCGCAGCAGCTGGCCTCGGCCTCCTCCGGTGGTTCGGCCCTGCCGGCCGCGCTGCGGGGTGAACTGGAATCAGCCCTGGGCGCGGACCTGTCCGCCGTCCGGTTGCACGCCGGCAGCGAGTCCCGCGAGCTCAACCGGTCGATGTCGGCGGTGGCGTTCACCCATGGCCAGGACATCCACTTCCGGGACGGCATCCCCGACGCCGGCACCGACAGCGGCCTGCACCTGCTGGCCCACGAACTCACCCACACCGTGCAGCAGGGCGCTCCGGCGCTGTCGCGGGCCCTCGCGGACCCGGCGGTCCCACAGATCAGCCGGTTCACCGACGCCACCATCCGGCGGGCGCCGGTTCCGACCTTCACCGGGCTGGCTCCCCGGGCCCACGGGGCTCCGATCCCGGTGTACGCCCACCGGCCACCCTGGTTGCGGGGCGGGCATGGCGAGGCCGGCACGGTGCGCGCCGAGGTCGCCGCGACCGTCCGGTCGGTGATGCTGCCCGCCCCGATGTTCGGTGATCCGGCCGAGCCCGGCTACCAGTGCCAGCTGTGCGGCCGGTGGGCGGTGCTGGAGGCGATGAGCGTCGATCACATCACCGACTGGCGGGAGTTCTGCGCCCCGGCCACGGATCACCAGGAGTTCGAGGAGCGATACCACGAGGTGTCCAACCTGCAGCTGGTGCACAACAACTGCAACTCCAGCAAGAACGCCTCCGACCTCTTCGACTGGTGGCGCACGCAGGAGGGCCAGAACCGGCTGCAGCCGCTGGTCATCCAGCGCATCATCCGGGCCCTGGAGCGGCTCTTCGACCAGCACGGCGTGGACTGGATCTCAGAGATCCCGGTGCACCAGCGGGCCGCGGTGATCTCCGGGATCGTCCGGCAGAGCAGCGGAAACGCCTTCGAGCACCTGATGGGCAACGGCAAGATCGCCGACGCGATGGGCGGCTGGGACAAGGGTGGCGGTGGCGGTGGCGACGGCCCGAATCCCGATGACGACAGCAACTCCTCGATGAGCGACTGAGCGTGCCGCGCTGGGGCCCTGGCTCGTCCTCGTAAACCCGCCTCGCCAGGTGTATGCTTGCCGATAGGCAAGTATTGAGGCGGGCGAATGCACGACGAGCAGGGCAAGGCACAGTTCGGCAGCGAGGACGTCGACCGGTTGCGGATCGCGCTGGCGCGGATCTCGCGATTGGTGGATCGGCAGGTCTCCGGCGACGGGATGACCCGTACCCAGCTTTCGGTGCTGGCCACCGTCGCCAAGCTCGGCCCGCTGGGCATCAGCGAACTGGCCGACATCGAAGGGCTGAACCCGACCATGCTGTCGCGGGTGCTCGGCAAGCTGGAGGCCGACGGGCTGGTGTCGCGGGCGGCCAGCGAGGCCGACCGGCGCGCGATGCGGGTGCAGACCACCCCGGCCGGACGGTCACTGCACCAGCGCCTGCGCCGCCAGCGCAGCCAGCTGTTCGCCGAGCGGCTGACCGGACTGAGTGCCGAGCAGGCCAGCCGGCTGCTGGCGGCGCTGCCCGCGCTGGAGACGCTGGCCGAGCAGCTCAGCCGGCCCCAGCCTCACCGGCCGCAGCCGGCCAAGGCAGGCCGGTGACGAGCTTCGCCGGAGCGAGCCGGCAGACCTTCGCCGCACTGGCCAATCCCAACTACCGGCGCTTCTTCAACGGCCAGGCCATCTCCCAGATCGGCACCTGGATGCAGACCGTGGCGCAGGCCTGGCTGGTGCTGCAGCTGACCGGCTCGGCCACCGCGCTCGGCCTGGTGGTCGCCCTGCAGACCCTGCCGGTGCTGCTGCTCGGGCCCTACGGCGGGCTGGTCGCCGACCGGGTCGACAAGCGCCGGCTGATGATGGCGCTGCAGGCGAGCATGGGCGTGCTGGCCCTAGCACTCGGCGTGCTGACCGTCACCGACCAGGTGCGGCTGTGGCAGGTCTACCTGCTGGCGGTGCTGCTCGGGCTGAACACCTGCTTCGAGAATCCGGCCAGGCAGGCCTTCGTGCTCGAGATGGTCGGCCCGGCCGACGTGCGCAACGCCGTCAGCCTGAACTCGGTGCTGGTCAACGTCGCCCGCGCGGTCGGCCCGGCGCTGGCCGGCGTCATCATCGCCACCGGCGGCCTGGGGGTCTGCTTCCTGCTCAACGCGCTCAGCTTCGTGGCCGTGGTCGTCTCGCTGGCCACCCTGGACACCTCGACGCTGCGGCCGGCGCCGCCGGCCAGCCGGACCCCCGGCCAGCTGCGCGAAGGCTTCCGCTACGTCCGGCGCACGCCGGCATTGGCCGTTCCGCTGGCGATGATGGCCCTGATCGGCTGCCTGACCTACGAATTCCAGGTCATCCTGCCGGTGGTCGCGAAGCAGACCTTCGGCGGCGGGCCGCAGGTGTACGGCTTCATGACGGCGGCGATGGGCTTCGGCGCGGTGCTGGGCGGGCTCTGGGTCGCCGCTCGGGGCCGGGTCGGCATCAGGTCGCTGGTCAACTCCGCCGCCGTGTTCGGAATCCTGATCGCCGCGGCAGCCGCGGCGCCGACGCTGCCCCTGGAACTGCTCGCGCTCACCCTGGTGGGCGCGGCCAGCGTCGGCTTTCTGGCCAAGGGCAACAGCACCCTGCAGTTGGCGGCCGAGCCCGGCATGCGCGGCCGGGTAATGGCCCTGTGGGCGGTCGCCTTCCTGGGCTCCACGCCGATCGGCGGACCGATCGCCGGTGCGGTGAGCGAGCAGTTCGGCGGTCGGGCCGGCCTGGCACTCAGCGCGGCGGCCTGCCTGCTGGCAGCCGGGCTGGGCGCGCTGGTGCTGCGTCGGCTCGATCCGGCGGCGGCCGGTAGCGGGCAGCCGGGTGTTGCCGAGCAGGTGGCCGATCCCGAGCAGCCCGAGCAAGTCGGACAGCCCGAGCAGCCCGAGCGGCCCGAGCGGCCCGAGCGGCCCGAGCGGCGAGCTGACGTCCCGGTTACCCCGGTTCGGCGCGACCGCGCGGCGTGAGCAGGTGCTCGGCCAACCGGTCCAGGAACTGCCGCTGGCTGGTGATCAGCCGGTCCCGGGCCAGCTCCGGCTCGCACCAGGCCAGCCGGTCGAGCTCCGGAAACCGCTCGAGCCGCCCGGAGCCGCGGGGCCACTCCATCTCGAAGCTGCCCAGCACCACCTGATCGAGGTCCAGGTCGGCCTCGGCGGCCCAGGCGGTGACCTGCTTGCCGCCGCTCTGCCGCACGACGCCGAGTTCGATGAACTCCGCCTCGGGCACCGGCAGCCCCAGCTCCTCGGTGAACTCGCGCCGGGCCGCGTCCAGCGCGGTCTCGTCCGGGCCGTACTCGCCTTTCGGGATCGACCAGGCGGCTGTCTCGCGCCGGCTCCAGAGCGGCCCGCCGAGATGGCCGATCAACACCTGCAGGTGCGGTCGCCGGCGAAACAGCAGGATCCCGGCACTGCGCTTGGCTGCCATGCCTGGATTCTGGCAGCTCGGATTCCGGCCGGCTCATGAGAGGCTGACCCTCGATGTCCGGCTATGAGTTCCCGCTGCTGCTGCTTGCCGGGGTCGCCGCCGGCCTGGTCGGAGCGGTGACCGGCCTGGCGTCGGTGATCAGCTATCCGGCGCTGCTGGCCACCGGGTTGAGCCCGGTGATCGCCAACGTCACCAACACCGTCGCGCTGGTCTTCAGCGGATTGGGCGCGACCCTGGGTGGGCGCCCGGAGCTGCGCGGGCAGGCCGGTCGGATGCGCAGGCTGGGAGTGGCGGCCACGCTGGGCGGCGCGTGCGGGGCGCTGCTGCTGCTGTTGACGCCGGCGGCCGCCTTCGAACGGGTGGTTCCGGTGCTGATCGGCTTCGCCTCGCTGTGCGTGCTGCTCCCCCGGCCGCGGGTCCAACGGCACCACTCCGGCTCGGACGCGCGGTGGGTGGTGGCCGGCGTGTTCGCGGTCTCGGTGTACGGCGGCTACTTCGGCGCCGCGTCCGGGGTGCTGATGCTGGCCCTGTTGCTGAGCGCCACCACCGAATCGCTGCCGATCAGCAACGCCATCAAGAACGCCGTGCTGGCGCTGGCCAACGGGATCGCGGCAGTGGGCTTCATCTGCTTCAGTGACGTCCGGTGGCTGGCGGTGCTGCCGCTGGCCATCGGCTTCTTCGCCGGTGGCTGGCTCGGCCCGCTGGTGGTCCGCCGGGTGCCGGTTCGCCCGCTCCGGCTGCTGATCGCCACGGCGGGCCTGCTGGTCGCCGTCCGGCTCGGGCTGCAGGCCTACTGAGCAAGCCGCCCGGCCGGCCGGCTGAGCTGGTCGTCGACGAAGTCCGGACGGGCCGCGTACCAGCCGGTGGCGGCTGATCCGAGCACCGCGAGGATCAACAGCACCAGCGGCCAGGTCCAGCTGTCGGAGACCCCGAGCAGGACGCCGACCAGCAGCGGGCCGGCTCCCGCGAGCAGGTAGCCGATGCCCTGGACGAACGCCGACAACGCCGCGGTGGTCGCGATCTGCCGCGAGCGCAGCCCGATCATCGTCAGAGCCAGTGGGAACATCCCGCCGCTGATGCCGCCGAGCAGCATCCACAGCCAGGCGCCGGCGACCGGCGCGGTGAGCATTCCCAGGTAGGAGATCAGGCCGGCGGCCGACAGCACGACCACGATCAGGCGCTGACCGCGCACCGCCAGGGCCGGGATGGCCATCGACACCGGAATCGACAGCGCCGCGTAGAAGGCCAGCAGCAACCCGGCTTCGGTGGCATCGAGGTTGTGGTGCCGGAAGAAGTCGGTGAACCAGCCGAAGGCGATGTAGGCCTGGAAGGACTGGGTGCCGAACATCAGCACCAGCGCCCAGGCGAGCTTGCTGCGCAGCAACCAGCTCAGCGGAACCCGGTCCGGCTGGCTGGCCGGATCCGGCCGGTCCCCGGCCAGCATCGGCAACCACGGCAGCACCGCGACGGCAGACAGCAACGCCCAGGCGCCGATTCCGAACCGCCAGCTCTGCCCGCCCAGCTCGGCCAGCGGCGCGGTGAAACCGGCCGAGGCGGTCAGGCCGAGCGCCAGCGAGGTGGTGTAGACGGCCGTCATGGTCCCGATCCGGTCGGGAAAGTGCCTCTTGACCAGCGCCGGCAGCAGCACGTTGGCGATGGCGCCGCCGGTGAGGGCGAGCATGCTCAACACCGCGAACATCCAGACGCTGCCGGCGACCGCCCGCAACACCAGGCCGGCCGTGGTGGCCAGCAGCGCGGCTGCCACCAGCCGGTGCTCACCGAAGCGATGAGCCAGCCTCGGGCCGAGAAAGCCGATGCCGGCAAAGGCGATCACCGGCAGCGTGGTGATGATCCCCGCGGCCGAGGACGAGGCGTGCAGGCCGCGTTCGAGGTCGGTCAGCACCGCTCCGACGCTGGTGACCGCGACCCGCATGGTGAGGCCGGTGAGCACGATGGCGGCCACGATCAGCCAGCGGCGCCGGTCAGCCGGCGGGCTGCCTTCGACGGTGCTCTCGCCGAGGTCGAGTTCGGTGGAGTCGAAGGCAGACGTGGTCACAGTAGTGGCCAACCACCCGGCCGCCTCGCGGCATTCCCATCGTGACGGGAGCCTCTTCCCGGCAGGACCAACCCACCTTCTTGGCTGTTCGACGGCACTGCTGGAAGGATGCCGGAGTGGCTATTCATCGGATCTGCGTGTTTTGCGGTGCCAGCGCCGGGGCTTCCACCGAGTACGTGTCGCAGGGCTACGCACTGGGCGCCGAGCTCGGCCGCCGCGGGCACGGGCTGGTCTATGGCGCGGGCGGCGTCGGCGTGATGGGCGCGGTCTCCGACGGAGCGCTGTCGACCGGCGGCGAGGTGATCGGCGTGATCCCGCAGGCCCTGATGGACCGGGAGTACGGGCGGCTGGATCTCAGCGACCTGCGGGTGGTGGCCACCATGCACGAGCGCAAGGCCATCATGCACGAGCTGGCGGACGCCTTTCTGGTGCTGCCCGGCGGCCTGGGGACGCTGGAGGAGATGTTTGAGACCCTGACCTGGTCACAGCTGGGGCTGCAGCACAAACCGCTGGTGGTGCTCAACATCGGGGGCTACTACACGCCGCTGCGCAACCTGCTCGCGCACGCGGTCGCCGAGGGGTTCATGACCCCGGCGGACCAGGCACTGGTGCACTTCGCCGATACCGTGGCCGAGATCTGGCCGGCGCTGCGGTTGGCCGAGGCCCGGCCGGCCTGAGCGGATACGCCAGCGTAGCCAGGGCATCCGTCCGTTTTAATTCGTTCCAAGCATTATGGACGGTAAGCGACGTATATGCGATGCTGTGCTCACTTCGCGCGGGTGTTCCAGTGCCCGCGGCCCGCGCGTAGCAGTCCGCCCACCACGGCCGAGGCACTAGTGGGGATGTCATGTGAACACCGTTGCCACCCCGGCCGCGCTCGAGGATGCCGAAGGCTCGGTGCTCTCGCTGCACGGCGTGCGGCTCATCCGACAGGCCCGCCACGACGAGACGCTGGCGAAGCTGTCGGCGCTGGACATCTCGGTGCCCCCGGTGCAGCACGTCACCTGGGTCGGCGACCTGCAGCAGGGTGACGGCGGCAAGGGGGCCATGGCCGACCGGTTGGGCCTGTCGCACCAGCTCATCGTCCGGACCCAGGGCGGTGACAACGCCGGGCACACCACGGTATTCGCCTCCAGCAGCGGCCAGAACGTGGTGCTGAAGAACCACATCGTCCCGTCGGGCCTGCGACACCCCGGCTGTATCGGAGTGCTGGGCAACGGCGTGCTGCTCAACGCCGAGCGGCTCTCCGACGAGCTGGCCGCCTTCGCCCAGCACGTCCCGGACATCGCCAACCGGGTGCTGGTCAGCTCGCGGGCGCACCTGGTGCTGCCACTGCACCGGTTGGTGGACGGCTACCAGGAAGATCTCAAACGGCTGTCCGCGGACGAGATCGGCACCACCCACCGCGGCATCGGCCCGGCCAACGTCAGCAAGGTCAACCGCATCGGGATCCGGGTCGGGGACCTGCGTGACATGGCGCTGGTCGAGCAACGGCTGCGCGCCAACGTCGAGTTCTTCCATCTCGAGCCGTTCCTGGTCAAGCAGAACCTCGAGTGGCTGGTCGGCTATCGCCAATTGCTGCTGTCACTGGCCACCGACTCGCGCCGGCTGATCAACACCGCGGTCGCCGAAGGCTATTCGGTGCTGTTCGAGGGCGCCCAGGGGCCGCTGATCGACCTCGAGCACGGCATCTACCCCTACGTGACGACCTCGCCGACCGCGATCTACTCGGTCTGCAGCGGCAGCGGGGTGGACCTGAGCAGCCTGACCTGCCGGGTCGGCGTGCTGAAGCTGTACCAGACGATGGTGGGCAACGGGGCGTTCGTCTCGGAGGACCACGGACAGCTCGGCGACCGGTTGCGGCGGATCGGGGACGAGGTGGGCACCACCACCGGACGCCCGCGGCGGTGCGGGTGGCTGGACCTGGTGCACGCGCACTGGGCGGTCGGGCTGAACCAGTACACCAGCGTGGTGCTCACCAAGCTCGACGTGCTCGACGACTTCGACGAGATCGGGGTCTGCGTCGCCTACGAGCGCAACGGCACGATCCTGGCGCACTTCGAGCCCGAGCACCAGGCGCTGATGGAGTGCACGCCGGTTTACCGTTACTTCCCCGGCTGGAACAGCTCCACCACAGGGTTGGACAGTTACGACCAGCTGCCCGAGCGCGCCAGGCAGCTGATCGACTTCATCGGCCAGTACCTCGGGGTCGACATCAGCGGCGTCACCAAGGGCCCCCGGGACAGCGACATCCTGGTTCCGCCGGCCTCGGAGCTGGTCCCGATGCTTGCCGGTCCCGCTCGTGCCGGACCGGCCCGTGCTGGATAGGTACACCTCGCCCGAGATGGCGGCGATCTGGTCGGATCAACGCACCCTGGCGCTCTGGCGTGAGGTAGAGCTGGCGGTGCTGGAGGCCTGGACGCACGCCGGGGCGGCCACCGCCGCGACGCTGGCCGCCGCCCGGGCCGTTCCGGCGCCGTCGCCCCGCGAGGTCGCCGAGGAGGAACGCCGGACCCGCCATGACGTGGTGGCCTTCGTCAACGTCTGGACCGCGCCGATGCCTTCGGCGGTCGCCAGGTGGGTGCACCGCGGGGTGACCAGTTCTGACATCGTCGACACCGCCACCGGGCTGCGGCTGGCCCAGGTCAGCGATCTGCTGGTGACAGCGGCTGACCGGCTGGTCGCGGTGCTGCGCGATCACGCGCTGGCCCACCAGCGCACCGTCCAGGTCGGACGCACCCACGGCCAGCACGCCGCGCCGACCGTGTGGGGGTTGCGGGTGGCCGACTTCGCCTTCGCGGTGGCCCGCTGCCGCGACCGGCTGGCCGAGGCCCGCGGCTCGGTAGCGGTGGCCAAGATTTCGGGGCCGGTGGGCAGCTATGCCGGCCTCGGCCCGGACCTCGAGCAGCGGGTGGCCAGCGCGCTGCGGCTGCTGCCCAGCCCGGTCTCGACCCAGGTGGTGATGCGAGACTCGATCGCGCACTGGATGTCATGCCTGGCGTTGCTGGCAACCGTCTGCGAGGCCATCGCCCTGGAAGTCCGGCACGGCGCCCGCTCCGAGGTGGCCGAGCTCGCCGAGTCCTTCCGCGACGGGCAGGCCGGGTCCTCGGTGATGCCGCACAAGCGCAACCCCGTCACGGCGGAGAAGATCTGCGGCCTGGCCCGGGTGGTGCGCGGCTATGTCAACCCGGTCATGGAGGGCGTGGCGCTGTGGCACCAGCGCGACATCTCCCACTCCTCGGTCGAGCGGGTCTGCCTGCCGGACGCCTCGGCGATCCTGGAGCACCTGCTGAGGAGCACCGCGGAGCTGGTCACCGACCTGGTGGTGGACTCCGACCGGATGCGCGCCAACCTCGCCGCGGCCGGCTCGACCGTGTTCAGCCATGCCGCGCTGGAGATCCTGCTCGACTCGGGACTGGATCGGCAGCGCGCCTACGCCCTGATCCAGAACCGCGCGCACGCCGGCGCCAACGGCTCGTTGCTGACCTCGCTGCAGGCCGCGGCGCTGGCTGACGGCATCGACATCCCGCCCGGCCGCTGGGCCGCGATCACCGACCTGGACCGGGAGCTAGCCGAGGTCGGGGCGGTGTTCGACCGGTTGCGGAGTCTGCGCTGAGCAGCCGGCCAGCAACAGCTCCGCGAGCTGGGGGTCCGGCGCGACCGCCACCGGCATCGCGTTGCCGCCGGCCAGGTTGAACGGCGCCCCCGCGGCGGTCCGGGTGTGGCCGCCGGCCTCGGCATGCAGCAGCAGCCCGGCGGCGTGGTCCCAGGGCAGCTCCCAGTTCACCACCATCGCCGACCGGCGGCCGGCGGCAAGCTCGACGTAGACCAGGCCCGAGGTGTCGAAGAAGGCGGGGGAGATGCCGGTCAGGAACAGCGCGTTGAAGCGCTCGCGATCCTGCCCGGCCCACCAGCGCGGTTGGGGCAGCGCCACGTCCAGGCCGCGCAGCCCCGGGCCCGGCCGGGCCACCGTGATCGACCGGCCGTTGAGGTAGGCGCCCTGGCCGGCGACGGCGGTGGCGGTCAGTTCCAGCAGCGGGGCGTGGGTCCAGGAAGCCAGCAGCCGGCCGTGCTGGGCCAGCGCGACCAGGGTGGCGAACCGGGGGCTTCCGGTCACGAAGGCCTCGGTGCCGTCGATCGGGTCGATGATCCAGACCGGCGCCGGGCCGTGCAGCGCCTCCAGGCCGGCCGGACTGGCCGCGACCGCCTCCTCGCCGACCACCACCGAGCCCGGCAGCAGGCGCACCAGCAGCTCTGCCAGCGCCAGCTCGGCATCCCGGTCGGCGATCGTGACCACGTCGCCGGGGGACTTCTCCACGATGTCGCCGGCCGCGAGCTGGCCGAAGCGCGGCAGGATCACCTCTGCGGCCACCCGCTGGATCGAGCCGGTGACGAAGGCGAGCTGCGCGGGGCTGAGCACGGGGCGCACGCTACTCGACGACGGCGCCATCGCCGGTCGGCGCGACCTCGCCCCGCAGCGCCACCACCGCCACCAGCAACGCGACGGCCGCGCACAGCGCCGTCAGCAGGAACGAGCCGCGCAGGCCCAGCGTGCCGCCGACGCTCACCCCGGAGATCGACGAGCCGAGCGCGCTGCCGGCCAGGAACAGCGTGGTGACCCAGGCGAAGGCCTCGGTCACGGTGCCGGCCGGGGCATGCCCGGCGATCAGCACGAACCCGCACGCCAGGACCGGCGCCAGGAAGAAGCCGGCGGCGAACATGAAGGCGAACATCAGCGCCGGTGGCGGGGTCAGCGCCAGCGGAAGGTAGGCCAGCGCCATCGCGGCCAGCAGCCAGCGCAACCGGCGGACCCCGTCGCCCCGCCAGCGCCGGGCGCCGTAGAGCAGGCCGCCGACCAGGCCGCCGATCGAGGCGGTGCCGAGCAGGCCGCCGGAGTAGGACTGCGAGCCCGCCTGCTCGGCATAGGCGACCACGACGACGTTGAGCACGCCGATCGAGCTGCCCACCCAGAACATGCTGGCCAGGATCACCACCAGGGTCCGGGACCTCAGCGCGCCGGCCCAGTCCGGGGTGCGGGCCGGCGGTTGCCAGTGGCGGACCGGAGGGAGGCTGACGAACAGCACGGTGCCGATCACCATGGTCGCGCTCAGCACGTACAGCGCGACCTCGGCAGGAAGGACCGCGAACAGCATCACTGCCAGGAACGGCCCGAGAATGTAAAGCAATTCTTGCAGCGAGGTGTCCAGCGCGTACGCCACCTCGATGGTGGCCCGGTCTGTCAGCAAAGTGGACCACAGGCTGCGCAATGCGGGTTCCAGCGGTGGTGAGAGCAGGCCCGCCAGCACCACGCAGCCTTCGACGTAGAGCAGGTTGGCCTCGCCCACGGTGGTGAGCAGGCAGAACCCGGCGGCCGAGCCCAGCCCGGCCGCGGTCAGCACCAGCACCTGGCCGGCCCGGTCGATGGCGCGTCCCAGCACCGGCCCGCCGACGGCCGAGGCCAGCCCGAAGCTGGCGATCACCACCCCCACCTCGGCGAAGGACCGGCCGCTGGCGCGCAGGAACAGCACGATGGCCAGCGTCGCCATGCCGTTGGGTATCCGCCCCAGCAGGTTGGAGCTGATCAGCGCGACGGCATACGGCTGGCTCAGGCAGACCCGGTAGCTGCTCAGCCCGTGATGGGCCTGCGCCGGCACGGTCATCGAAGCTCGGCAACCAGCTGGCCGGCCAGCATCGAGGCCACCGCCAGCACGCTGAGCTGGGTGTTGGCCCGCGGCGTGCTCGGCAGGATCGAGGCGTCCAGCACGAGCAGGTTGTCGAAACCGTGCACCCGGCCCCGGCCGTCGACCACCGCCCCGCGGTCAGGGTCGGTGCCCAGCGCGCAGCTGCCCACCGGGTGCCAGTAGGTGCCCAGCGAGCCGCGCAGCCGAGCCAGGCCCGCCGGGCTGCGATCAGCCAGGTCCGGCGTGCCGTCCACCGCGGCCAGTCCGGCCAGCTCGGGGGTGGCCGCGAGTTCGCCGGCCAGTTCCAGGCCGTCGGCCAGTGCCTGAACGTCATGGCCGTCGGGGTCGGAGAGGTAGTTCTGGTCCGGCTCGGCCTGCCCGTCGCCGCTGAGTCGCACCGTCCCGCGGGAACGGGGCTTCATCAGGAAGGCGGTGATGCCGACCTCGAACTCGCCCGGCGCCCGGGCTCCGAACAGCGGCGCGCCGGCTGTCGGCAACAGGTGCAGGTCCCATTCGCCGGCCGGTGGATCGGTCGAGCACACCGAGGAGGCGGCCTTGAGGGCCACCTGGCTGGCATAGAGCTTTCCGCGTCGCTCGATCTCGGCCAGCGCCTGGCGCAACGCGTCCGAGGCGGTGAGCCGCAGCGTCACCCCGGGATGGTCGGACAGGTTCGCCCCGACGCCGGGCAGCTCGTGCAGCGGGGACACCCCGTCCTCGATCAGCCGCCGCGGATGGCCGATCCCGCTGCGCATCAGCACCGCTGGCGAGCCGAAGGCGCCGGCGGTGAGCACCACCGTCGCGGCCGAGAAGCGCCTGAGCCGCTCACCCTGGCGTACCAGCACACCGGTCACGCGGCCTCCGGTGAAGTCCAGCCGTTGCACGGTGGCCCGATCCAGGATGTCGAGTTCGGGGTCGGCACGGCAGTCGTCCAGGTAGCCGAAGGCGGCGTTCCACCGCAGGTCGCCGACCGCGTTGATCGGCGGCAGGCCGACTCCGGCGCCCGCCGTGCGTGCGGCCAGGTCCTCGACGAGCGGGTAGCCCAGCCGCTGGGCGCCGGCCACGCTGGCGGCGCTCCACAGCGAGGTCTCGTCCTCGGTCACCGGACGGATCCGCAACCGCCGGGCCGCCGCTGCCCGGTGCGGTTCCAGCCCGAGCGCGGTGAAGGACGCGCCGGCCGGGCCGGCGGCCTCGGCCCACTCGTCGTAGTCGCAGTCAGCTCCCCAGGTGTGCCAGCAACCGTTCACGCAGGAGCTGCCGCCGAGCACCCTGCCGCGCCAGGCGTGCGGCGCCGAGCCCGGGTTCCACAGATCCTCTCTGGGCAGCTCCCGCGCGTCGAGGATGCCGGCCGGCCACTCATGACGGCGCGGTCCGTAGTCGGCGCCTGCTTCGATGAGCAGCACGGACAGCCCGGGCAGTTGCTGAGCCGCCGAGGCCAGCACGCATCCCGCGACACCACCGCCCACGATGATCAGGTCGTAGTCGCTCCGCAGCTCTGCGGTCACCGCACGATCCTTTCGCTATCAGGGAGAACCGGGCCGAAAATGGTGAACCGGCAAACATACCCCGTGCGGCGCCGATCAGGCGTTCTCGGTACTGCTGTCCATGGCATCGTCGGGCGCTGATCGCCACCGCTGCGGCAGGTGGTCGACATTGCCCAGTTCGATCAGCCGGGGCCGGCCGCTGTCGAAGCGGATTCGGGTGACCGAGCAGACCGGCACCGGCGCGATCTGGCGGTACTGCCGCGGCGGCAGCCCCAGGAAATGACAGATCAGCAACCGGACCGGGGCCTTGTGGGTCAGCAGCGCGACCTTGGCGCCGTCGAACCGGCCGTCCAGGGTCAGCGCCTCGGTAGCCGCCGCCACCGCCCTGGCCAGCACCGCCAGGCCCGTCTCACCCTCCGGTGGCGCGCACTGCGCCGGATCGCGGTACCAGCGCCGATAGGCCTGCTCGAAGCGGACCTGGTCCGGCCGGCGGCTTTCCCACTGTCCGAAGCTCAGTTCCCGCAGCCGCGGCTCCACCCGCGCGACCAGTCCGAACCTGGCGGCCAGCGCGGCGCTGGTCTGGACGCTGCGGCAGGACGGGCTGATGTAGAGCCGACTCGTGCCCTTCAACCCGTCGGCGTCCGATAGCGTGTCAGACATCAGTCGACCGACCGGGGACAGCGGTGGGTCGTGCTCGCCGCAGAAGAGACCGTTGACCGTGCAGCTGGTCTGGGCGTGCCGCAGCAGCACCAGCTCTCCCGACCAGCCCGCCATCGCCGGGCCGCGCTCCGGCAATGGCAGCCCCATCAGGTCCTCGCGCCGTCGAGGGCGTGCTGGCATCCGCAGTCGAACTCGGCCGGCAGCGTGTTGACGATTCGCTTGACCGCGTCGACAAATCGCCCGGAGTCGGCGGCGAAGGCCTGTAGCACCCTGGCGTGGCTGACCACCTCCTTGTCCGGCTCGGCGCCCACCACCTCGGTCAGCGCCACGTCGTAGTCGGTGACGTAGGACAGGTTCATGTAACAGAGCTCCTGCTCGCGGGCCAGCACCACCTCGGGGTACTGGGTCATGTTGAGCACGTGCCAGCCCTGGGACCGGAACCAGCGGCTTTCGGCCAGCGTGCCGAACCGCGGCCCCTGGGTGACGACCACCGTGGCGCTGTCGTGGAAACCGCCCTCGATCCCGTCCAACGCGTCCTTGGCCAGGCCGCGCATCCGCACACAGTAGGGGTAGGCCGAGCTGATGTGGGCGGCGGCGTTGCCCGAGAAGAAGGTGTCGATCCGGCCGCTGGTCCGGTCGATGAACTGGTCGACCAGCACCAGGTCGCCGCGGCGGTACTCGGCCTGCAGGCTGCCGACCGTGTTCAGCCCCAGGATCTGGCGCACCCCGAGTTCCTTGAACGCCCACAGGTTTGCCCGGTACGGGATCTCGTGCGGCAGGTACTCGTGGTCACGACCGTGCCGGGGAAGGAAGGCCACCGGTCGGCCGTCCAGGGACGACAGGCTGATCGGGGCGCTGGTCGGGCCGTACGGGGTCTGCCGGCTGACTTCCTCGACCGGCTCCAGGAACTTGTAGAAGCCGGTGCCGCCGATGATCGCAATGACTGGTTGATCCATGTCGCTCCTTGGTCGTGGGTGGTCAGGTTCAGGTGTCGCGGCCCGAGGCCGGCCGTAGCGCCCCCCGCAGCGCGGTGCGCAGCTCCGCCTCGGACAGCACCGGCCCGGAGAACTCGGCGTAGGCCCGCACCAGGTTCTCGGTGCTCGATCGCCGCACCGAGAGCCACTGCTGCTCGGGCAACGCCAGCCGGATGCCGTCCACCCGGTTCATCGAGGCGATCCGCAGGCCGAGCCCGGTAGTGGCCAGCAGCGCGACGGCCGTGGCGGCCAGGTCGAGCTCGCCGGCCGGGCAGCTGACCGCGGTCTCGAGGTAGTGCCGCCGGCCGTAGCGCCGGCGGAGCCGTTCCAGCGCCGCGTCCAGGCTCTGGCCGCTGTCGGCCAGCAGCCGGCCCAGCAACGCCACCACCACCGAGGGGTCCCGGTCGAAGCCGAACGGCGCGAAGGCCAGGTCACCGACGTTGCCGCCCGCCGCGCAGATCTGGCCGCCGGCGAGCAATTCGGCCATGTTCTTGAAGCCCACTCCGGTGACCAGCGCCTCGCCTCCGTGCTCGGCGGCGATCCGGCCGGGCAGGCTGGCGGTCGTCGAGGTCACCGCGATCCGCCGGCTGGGAAGCGCGGGACGGCTGCGGTAGAGCTGGTCCAACAACAGCGCGTAGAGCTCGCCGCAGCTCACCACCCCGCCGTCGGAGCCGAGCAGGAAGACCCGGTCGCCGTCGCCGTCGAGCACGATGCCGAAGTCGGCATGCTCGGCCCGCACCGCCGCGCTCAGCCGGCTCCGGGAGGCCGCCAGGGTCGGGTCCGGGATCAGCCCGCCGAAGTCCTGCTCGGCCTGGCATCCGATCGGGAGCACCGTCCAGCCGAGCAGTTCGGCCAGCCGCACCATGGCCGGCCCGGCAATCCCGTGCAGGCCGTCGACGACCACCCGCCAGGGCCGGCCGGGATCGCCGCCGACCCGGGCCAGCACTCGGCTGAGGTGGGCCTCGATCATCGGTTGCGGCGAGCCGGCAGCGGTGACCGGTCCGGGGTCCGCGGCGGGGGAGGCCGCAGCCTCGGCCGGCTGCTCGGACAACTCCAGGTACCGGCTCTCGATCTGGCGTTCCATGGCTGGCGAGATGCTGCCCGCGACCCCGGACTTGATCTTGAGCCCGTTCCAGCCGGCCGGGTTGTGGCTGGCGGTGACCAGGAACGCCAGCTCGAAGTCACCGGCGCAGACCGCGGCCGACGCCACCGGCGTGGGCACCCCGCTGAGCACCGTCGCGGCAGTCGCCAACCGGTCACCGACTGCCGCCTGCACCGCCGCCGCGACGGCCGGCCCGCCCCGGCGCCCGTCGTAGCTGATCAGGATCCGGCGCGGCTGACCGGTGGCCGACAGCACGTCCAGCACCGCCCCGGCGAGCAGGCCGGCGGCTGCCGGCGTGAAGCTGACGCCGATCTCGCCGCGCCAGCCGTCGGCGCTGGATCTCAGCCTGAGCATGCCGGCCACCGCGCCAGGTCCGCCAGCGTGCACAGCCGGCCCCGAGCGCCGACCGCGGTCACCGCGAGCGCGCCGCTGATGTTGCCGACCGCCAACCGGCGGGGCAGCGCCAGTCCGGCCAGCGCGGCCAGGACATAGCCGGCGGCGAAGGCGTCGCCGGCCCCGGTCGGGTCCACCATCGGCACGGCTTCACCGGGCGCGTGCGCCACCACGTCGGCACCGTGGCCGGCCGCGCCCTCGGCCCCCAGGGTCTGCACGACTTCGGTCCGGACGGCCCGATCCGGTGGCAACCCGGCCCGGACCGCCGGCCACTCGTTGCGGTTGACGAAGATCGACCGGCAGCGCGGCAGGTAGTGGCGGGCCGCGGGCTGGTGGGCGTAGATGCCGCCCGGGTTCCAGAAGATGTTGTCCCCGGCGGCGGATCCGGTGGTCGCCGAGAAGATCTCGGCCAGCGCCACCGGCGCCGGGTCGAAGAGCACCAGCGCGTCGTAGTCGGTGCTCAGCGCCTGCCGGACGTGCTCGCTCGACAGCTGGTCGTTCGCTCCGGGCAGCAGCAGCATGAAGTGCTGCTCGCCCAGCACCGGGATGATCACCCGACCGGTCGGGCTGCCGGGGATCCTGGCGATGGCGGCGACGTCGACGCCGTGCCCGCGCAGGTCCGAGATCAGCAGCTCGCCGGTGTCATCGGCTCCGACCGCGGCGAGCAGTGACACCTGCGCGCCGAGCGCCGCCAGCCCCGAGGCGCAGTTGCCGGCATGCCCGCCCGGCGCGGTGACCCGCTCGCGCACCAGCACCGCGCCCTCGTCGCCCGGATCATGGTCGGCGATCAGGATCTCGTCGTGGTTCAGCGAGCCGGCCACCAGGATGCGGTTGCCCCTGCCGGCCTGCCGCAAGGCCTCGACCTCGGCGTCGGCCAGCCGGAGACCGGTTGTCGGGCTGGTCACCGCGGCTCGTGGGCGAGGGTGACGCCGGCCGCGGCGATGCCGCCGATCTCGACCAGGCAGCCGTCCTCGACCAGTTCGGCGACGCCGAGAAAGGCGCTGGACGGTCCGGGCTCGCCGAGCCTGGCGTTGCGCACCGCTGACACCGCGGCGAAGTTGACACTGAGATCTCGGACGTAGATGGTCAGGCTCACCAGATCGCTCAGGCCGAGGCCGGCAGCGGCCAGCACGGCAGCCAACCGGTCGAAGACCACGTGCGCCTGGCCGCCGGCGTCGCCCGGATGCAGCATCTCCCCGCGCGCGTCGGTCGCCACCTGGCCGCTGAGAAAGACCAGGCTGCCGGCAGCCTGGCCCTGCAGCTCGATGCCCGGGCTGTACTTGCCGACCGGCTTGGAATGGCCTTCCGGCACAAGGGCGATCTTGGTCCAGGTCATGAGGAGACCTCCTGGTAGGGGCCGAAGGACGAGGTCAGGGCCGAGAGCTGCAGCTCGCGGACCTCGACCCCGGCCGGCAGCTCGAACAGCCAGCCGATCACCTCGGCGACGTCCTCGACCGACAGCGAGCCGGGCCGGCAGCCGGCGCCGGCGGACTCCAGGCTGCCCTGGAAGGAGGTGTCCACCCGGCTGGGTAGCAGCGCCGTGACCCGGACGCCGGCCTCGCGGGTCTCACGCCGCGCCACCTCCAGCAGCGCCGCCAAGCCCGCCTTGGACGCGGCGTAGGCGCCCCGGCCGGCGAACGGGTACTTCGCCGAGTCCGACAGGACTCCCACGATCAGGCCGCCCGGAACGCGTTGCAGCTCAGGCAGAAACTGCCTCAGGACCAGCATCGCGCCGCGCAGGTTGGTGGCCAGCGTCTGGTCCCAGACCGCGTCGTCGATCTCGGTGATCTGCTGCCAGATGCCCGAACCGGCATTGAGCACCAGCCCGGTCAGGGGCGAGCGCCACCGGATCGCGGCGTAGCCGGCCGCGACCTGCGCGGCGTCGGAGACGTCGACCGCGTCGATGCTGACCTCGGCGCCGAACTCCGCGGCTCGCTGCTGGGTCTGCCGCAGACCCTCGAGGGTCCGGGCCCACAGGACCAGGTCGAAGCCGGCGGCTGCCAGCCGCAGCGCGGCCTGGCCACCGATTCCCCTGCTGGCGCCGGTCACCAGAACCGTCGCGCGGCGCGCGCGCGGCGCCGTCACGACTGCGCTCCCGGGGCGGCGGAGCCGGTTTCGAGCGTGCGACCCTGGCAGAGCTCCATTCGGGACAGCAGCTCAGGCAGCAGCCCGGCGGCAAGGTCGGCCACCAGTTGCAGGGCCAGGTCCACCGACTTCACCGAGCTGCGGCGGTCACCGCCCACCGAGGTGAGGCCACCGTCGCGAATCAGGCCGGCGCCGGGCAGGCAGTTCGCCGTGCCGGCGAGTTGGGCGTGCTTGGCCGCGTGGATGGCCAGCGTGGTCGCGCCCGCGATACCGGCCACGGCGACCAGCAGCGCGCCCGAGCAGACGCTGTACACCGCGGCGCCATGCCGGTGTGCCGTGCGCAGGTAGTCCAGGTAGGACGCGCGGGTCAGCACCCGCTCGATGCCCCGGCCACCCGGCACCAGCACGGCCGCGGCCCGGTCGGGCCCTTCCAGGCCTGTTTGCGCCTGAAATCGCAGACCGCCGGCGGTGCGCAACTCGGGCTGCTCGGCGGCGATCGTGACGTTCAGCAGCGGTCCCGGCCCGGCCCGGGCGATCTCGGCGGCCTTGGACAGCACCGCGTAGGCGCCCATCAGGTCGAGGTCATCGACCTCGGGAAAGGCCAGGACCCTGACCTCCAGGACGGCAGGCTCCCGCTCAACTGGCATGTTCAATGCTCGGCTGCTCGGCTGCTACATGCAGGCCGGCGTCCAGGGTCCTCAGGCTCTGCGCCACCGCGGCCTCGGTGTAGGAGGGGTGGCCACCTGCCGGTGACTTCAGGATGCGGGCGGCCGCGGCCGGGAAGCCGCCCAGGCCGCGCCGCTTGGCGGCGGCCCCCATCCGGATCAGGTCGATGATGACCCCGGCGGCGTTGCTGGAGTCCTGCACCTTGAGCTTGAGATCCACCGAGATCGGCGTGCCGGCCCAGCCGACCGCCTCGATGTTGAGCATTCCGACCTTGTTGTCGTTGAGGTGCGAGACGAAGCCGGCAGACGGAATCACCTCCACCCTGCTGGTGTCCAGACCCTCCTGAGCCAGCGCGTTCAGCTTGGAGGCCCGCTTGCTCTCGCCGGCCGTCCGCAGGTTCTTGAAGTCCTCATTGCCACCGAGATTGAGCTGGTAGGAGCTCACCAGGGACAGGCCTCGGTCATTGAGCAGGCCCAGCAGCGCCCGGTGCACCACCGAGGTGCCGAGGTGGCTGGCGAGGTCGTCGCCGATCAACGGCACCCCGCGGCGCTCGAACGCCGCCAGGGTGGCCGGCACCCTGGCCACCGACTCAGGAGTGCAGTTGACGAACGCGGCGCCGGCCTCCAGGGCGGCCTGCGCGTAGGCGTCGGCGGCCCACTGCAGGCCGGTCGGCAGCGAGTACAGCAGCACGTCGGCACGGGTGTCACGCAACCGCCGCACGATCCGGTTGAACGCCGGGTCGAACGGGGCGCAGTCCTGCGCGGTGAGCCCCGGATCGACGACGAAGGGCGTTTCGGGAAGCGTCACGTCCAGCAGCGGGTAGTTGTTCGGAGGCGCCAGGACCGCTGAGGAGAACGGGGCCCCGACCTTGTCGGGATGAACGTCGAAGGCGGCGACGAAGTCGATGTCGGCGACGCTGAGGCCGCCGATCTCGGGGTGTTTGATGCCCGGCAGGTCGGCAGCCGGCACGCCGCGGGCGGTCAACTCCCGGTAGTACTGCGCGCCCTGGAACAGCGCTGAGATGTTGTTGCCGACCCCGCAGACGGCGAGGCGAAGTGGTTCGGGCATCTTCTGGCTCCTCTGGTGCGTGACGAGACTCTGGTGACCTACCGGCGTGCGCTAGCTGGGCAGGGCATGCTGCGTTCGCGCTGCCAGGGCAACGGCTTCAGCCAGTCGGGCCTGGGCCCACACGCCGTCCTCGAAGCCGGCCAACAGCCCGTCGGGATCCGGCCGACCGGCCATCGCCGCGAGCAGCGATGGATAGGGATCCAGCGAGGTCGGCCCGTACCGCGCGGTCTTGGAAGATCCGTCGCCGGCGTGCGCCGTCAACTCGGCCGAGGCGTCATCGGCCTGCAGGCGCAGCTGCAGCGTCCGCTCCGATCCCTGGATCTCGAACTCGATCGCGCGCACGCCGCAGACCAGCCGGGACAGCGACACGGTCGCCAGGCAGCCGGACTCCGGCTCGCGCAGCCAGACCTCGGCCAGGTCCTCGGTCCGGCCGGCGGCGGGTGCCAGTGCCCGGGTGTCGAGGTCCTGACGCACCGCGCTGGTGGAAGCCGCGACGCTCGACCAGTCGCGCGGGATCAGCCAGTGCAGCAAGTCGAAAAGGTGCACGCCCTGGTCGCCGAGCGTTCCGGCGCCCGCGCTGGCCGGCTGCTGCCGCCAGGAGTCCGGCAGGCCGCGATAGAAGTCGTGATAGAAGCTGGCGTGCACCCGATGCAACGCCCCGACGCCCTCGGCGAGCTGGTCGCGGATCTCGCGCACGGCCGGGTGGGTACGCCACTGGAAGTTGACCGCGCACCGTTGCGGCGCGCGGGCCGCTAGCGCCGCCAGCTCAGTCGCTGACTGCAGCGAGTTACTGAGCGGCTTGTCCGCGAAGACGAAGGCGCCGGCGTCGAGAGCGGCCTGCACCAGCACCTGCCGGGTGTCCGGCGGGGTGACGATCACCGCCAGCTCGATGCCGCGCCCACCCAGCGTCCCGAGCGCGTCCGCGCTTACGTTGCCGATGCCGTAACGATCGGCCAGCTCCACCGCGCGTTCTCGATTGTGCTGATAGCACAAGGTGTCCAGCTCGAATTCGGGATGCTGGGAGAGCCAGTCGAGGTGTTGGGCGCCGAAGCCGCAGCCGAGGACCGCTACCCGCATCGTGAGCCTCCTCTACAGTCGAGGGGGCCGCACGCCATCAGGGTACTTGTCCTAATCGCCCCAAACTACTGGTTCGGGCATAACATTCCATAGAATGCAGGTTTGAGCAAGCACACTGGCAGAGTTATGCGACCCGGCCTGATTGCAGAGAGTGATCAAACGAGGTGCGGCGCAGGATGAGCCGGCCGGGTCGGCGTGGGCCGGCCGATGCTCAGCTGGTTGCCACCGCGCGCCACAGGTCGATGTCACCCTCGACGGCATGCCGGTCGATCTCGGCCAGTTCCTCGGCGGTGAAGGACTGGTGCTCCAGAGCGGCGATGTTCTGCTCCAGCTGGCCTACCGAGGAGGCGCCGATCAGCACCGAGCTGACCCGCTCGTCCCGGGCGGCCCAAGCAAGCGCGAGCTGGGCAAGCGACTGGCCGCGCCGCGCCGCGATCTCGTTCAGCGCCCGGATGCGCTGCAGGTTCTGCTCGCTGAGCAGCTCCGTCGGCAGCGAGGTGTTGGCTGCCATCCGGGAGTCGGCCGGCACCCCGTTGAGATATTTGTCGGTCAGCATCCCTTGCGCCAGCGGGGAGAACACGATCACGCCGGCGCCCACCGCCGCGGTGGTGCCGAGCAGCTCGTCCTCGATCCAGCGGTTGAGCAGCGAGTAGGACGGCTGGTGCAGGAACAGCGGGGTGCCCAGCTCGCGCAAGATCCGAGCGGCCTCGGCGGTGCGCTGCGGGGAGTAGGAGGAGATGCCGGCGTAGAGCGCCTTGCCGGAGCGGACCGCGTGGTCCAGCGCTCCCATCGTCTCCTCAAGCGGGGTCTGCGGGTCGTTGCGGTGGTGGTAGAAGACATCGACGTAATCCACGCCCATCCGGGCCAGCGAGCGGTCCAGGCTGGCCAGCAGGTACTTGCGCGAGCCCAGGTCGCCGTAAGGCCCGGGCCACATGTCCCAGCCGGCCTTGGTCGAGAGGAACAGCTCGTCGCGATAAGGCAGGAAGTCCTGCTGGTAGATCTTGCCGAAGTTCGCCTCGGCCGCGCCGTAGGGCGGGCCGTAGTTGTTGGCCAGGTCGAAGTGGGTGACGCCCAGGTCGAAGGCCCGGCGCAGGATCGCCCGCTGGCCGTCCAAGGGCCGGTCGTCGCCGAAGTTGTGCCAGAGGCCGAGTGAGATCAGCGGCAGCTTGATGCCGCTGCGGCCGGCCCGGCGGTAGGTCATGCGCTCGTAACGGTCATCGGCAGCGAGATAGGTCATGCCATCCAGCATGGCACTCGGCCGGCCGGGCTCAGCTGTCGAGCACGACCGGATCGATGGTGAGCGGGCAGCCGCGCAAGGACAGCGGCGCGACGAACCTCTCGGTCCGGTTCGGCGGGATGATCTGCACCGAGTCGGACTTCTCGGCGTTACAGGTCGAGTCGCCGACCAGCTGGGCGGTGGCTGACTTCCCCGGCGCCAGTTGGACCCTGCTGATGGGCTTGCCGCTGCGGACCGCGGGCTTGCCCAGGGCGACGCCCGCCCTGATCAGCTGGACGCCGGGAAATCCGGTGAGCGAGCAGGTCCTGGCCGAGTTGTTGGTGAACTGCAGAAAGGCGTACTGGTGCCCGGCCGCCCCGGATGCCCGCAGCGCCGCCACCCCCAGCGTCGCGCTCGGGCAGCCGTTCGACCCGTCGATCGGACCGGGCGCCGATGAGCTGGCCGGCGCCCGGGTGGGGCTGCTCGACGCCGGCGGCGCCGAGGAAGGCGTGACGGTGGGCCGGACCGGAGTGGCCGACGCCGTCGCGCTCCACGTGGGCGAAGCCGTCGCCGTCGCCGACGCCGACGTCGACGTCGACGGGGTGCTGGCCGGTGACGCCGTCGTCGAGGCGGCCGGCTGATCGGCGGCCGTAGAAGCCGATGTGCAGGCGGTGGCCAGCGCCAGCGTGGTCACCAGCAGCAGCGTCAGCCGCCGGGTGCTCCAGCCGTGAGCTGCCGTGCCGGTGGATGCGGTGATGGTGACGGCTCCTAGTTGATGCGAAGGTCGGTGCCGTGTGGCATCTGGGCCTGCCTGGTGGCGGTCGTGGACGAGATCGCGCTCCACAGCCGGTTCCAGGCGTCGATGTTGCCGATGCTGTCACAGGTCCTGGCCTGATCGCAGGCGGTCACCTCGGTGAGCGGGCCGCCGAAGTAGATCCGCGGCTTGCCGGCCGCGGTGCCGGTGAGCGAGATGTTCTTCCACTGCAGCGGCATCGCGTAGTTGTAGATCTGCGGCAGGCTGATGGTCCGGCTCGGCGCCGCGCCGCCGCTGACCCATTGCATGTCAGCCTGCGTCCAGCCGTTGTTGCACCGGCCGCCCGTGGCGTAGGTGGAGCAGCCGTCGGCCGAGCCGTTGAAGACGTACTTGGCGCCGGTGGCGGCCAGGTAACCGGAGACCCAGGCGCGGCTCTCGCCCACCGTCGCCGAGAAGCCGGGCTCGATGTCGTTGGCGCCCGCGATGACCACGGCGGGGTGCCGGCTGGCGGCGTAGGCGGCGACCGGGTTGACGATGTTGCGCGCCCAGGACACGCCGGCCGAGTAGTTGACGTCGATGTCGTTGTTCGTGCCGATCGCCAGGGTCAGCGGAGCGGAGGGCCGTTGGGTGGTGGCGTAGCCGTCCAGGTAGGCCTTCATCGCGGTCACCACGGCGGGATAGCTGACGAACCGGGAGGTCGCCGAGAGCAGCGTGCCGTTGCGGTACTCGACCTGGCCGCCGATCTGCAGCAGCACCAGGTAGCTGTGCCCGGACGGGTTGCGGCTGGCGTCACCGGCGCCCATCTGGCGCATCAGGGCGATGTCGGTGGTGGCGTTGCCGGTCAGGTTGCGCACGTAGTGACTGGTCGAGATCGGGGCCGGGGTGACCTGCAGCGGGATCGAGGTCGGGGTGGCCTTGACCGTTGCCACCGAGCTTCGTCCCAGCTCGTTGACCGCCCGCACCGAGAAGGTGTACTGGACGCCGTTGGTCAGGCTGCCGATCGCTGCCGAGACGGCCGTTCCGGGCACCGTCACGATGCGACCGCCCGGCGTGACGGTGATCTGGTAGCTGGTCACCGGCGAGGTGACCGAGCGAGCCGCGGTCCACCTGAGGGTGACCAGCTTGCTGCCCGGCACCGCGCTCAGCTCGGTGGGCGCCGCCGGTGCGGAGGCGCCCGAGGTGCTGATCACCCTGCAGCCCTGGGTGACGTCCTTGCCCTCGCCGACGTTGATAGCCGCGACGCACACCGTGTGCTCGAACCCGTCGAGGGTCACGTTGGCGGAGTAGCCGTGGTACGCGCCGTAGCGGGGCCAGGCCTTGGTGGACCCGCTGGAGGCCAGGTTGGCGGTCAGCAGTTGCTTGCTCACGCCGTCGCTGGTGACCTGCACCTTGATCGGCGAGGCGGTGTCGGGGTCCAGGGCCCAGCCGGAGATCGCGATGGCGTTGGAGGTGCCGACCCGCGCGATGCTGGCGCCGGAGCCGACCGGGTCACTGGTGCGCGACACCGTGCGGCAGCCGAACCGGGTGTTGACGGTGCCCGCGCCGACGTTCATCCCGTACGCGCAGAGCTGGTGGGTGCCCGCCGATGCGGGGGTGAAGATCGCGAAGCCGTGGTTCTGGCCGTGCTTGGGGTAGCGCGCCAGCAGGTCCGGGCGCGGGGCCGCGGCCAGGCCGCTGGCGACGTACTTGCCGTCGAGGTAGATGCGGACCGCGATCGAGCCGGTGACGTCGGGGTCCAGCACGTAGCCGGTGGCCAGGAAGCCGCCCGGCTGCACCGGAGCGCTCTCCAGGGCGCCGACCGGGTTGTTGATCATTGTCACGGTGCGGCAGCCGAACCGGGTGTTGACGGTGCCCGCGCCGACGTTCATCCCGTACGCGCAGAGCTGGTGGACGCCGGCGGGTACCGGGGTGAAGATCGAGAAGCCGTGGTTCTGCCCGTTGGCGGGGTAACGCGTCAGCAGGTCCGGACGGGGGGCCGCGGCCGGGCCGCTGGCGACCCACTTGCCGTCGAGGTAGATGCGCACCGCGATCGAGCTGGTGACGTCGGGGTCCAGCGCGTAGCCGGTGGCCAGGAAGCCGCCCGGCTGTTGCGCGGCGCTCTCCAGGGCGCCGACCGGGTTGTTGATCATCGTGACGGTCCGGCAGCCGAGCCGGAGGTTGACGTTTCCGGCGCCGATGTTCATCGCGTAGGCGCAGATCTGATGGACGCCGGCGGTCATCGGGGCGAGGAAGGAGAAACCGTGGTTGGAACCGGCGGCCGCGTACTGCGCCGGCAGGCCGGTGCGGGGTGCGCTGGCGAGCCGGCCGGAGTGGTACTGCCCGTCGATGTAGGTGCGGATCAGGACGGCGGCGGTGGGGGCGTTCGGGTCGATCGCGTAGCCGCTGATGAGGAAGCCGCCCGGTCGCTGCGGGCTGACCTCGAGGACGCCGACCGGGTCGTTGCTGATCCGGACGGTGCGGCAGCCGAGCTCGGTGTTGGCTCCGCCGACGTGGTTGAGGGCGACCGCGCAGACCTCGTGCACGCCGGTCTTGCCGGGGTAGCTCACCGTGAAGCCGTGGTTCGGGCCGACCTTGGGCACCGAGACGCCGACGTCGGGCCGGGAGTCGCGGGCGATCACCGCCGTGGCGTACACGTCGTTGTCATAGATCTCCACCCGCAACGGGTCGACCGGGTCGTCGAGGTCGGCAGTCCAGCCCGAGATGGTGACCACCCCGTCGGACGGCCGGACCGACACCGAGTCCAGCACCCCGATCGGGTTGGCGCCGGTGACGGCGTTCGCGGTGACCGGGGTGAGCAGCGCCAGCACGGTGACCGCGACAGCGGTGACGGCGAGGAGCGGGCGGGCCGCCTTGCGGCTCGGTGCCTGCCGTCGGCTCAGCACGTGCGTGAGAGACGTTGCGCGGTTGAGCATATGTGGTCGTCCTGACTTCTCTGGTGGTCGCTGACCTGACCCCCGGTGTGCCTCACACAGCCTGCATGAGAAGCACTCTGGTCACTTTGGTAACATCTGTTACGTCGGCACCGTAACTGTCAGTAGTAGGACGATCGCTTTGCGTTCTGAAATCGTTACCTGTGCAACTGTGTCGCTGACCGGCCGGAAAGCCGCTATCGACTAGCCGTCCGACCGCTCACGTCAACTGCGATGTGCGGTGCGTCAGCTGAACCCATCGTCCGGCGGGCTGCTCGCGTGAGCGATTAGGCAGTTCCAATCAAGGTAATTCGATTCAGCGCCCCGAAATGGGCAGATTTATACTCGGGCCGGCGGCCAGGAGGGCGGCGTCGGCCGCGCCGGATCAGTCGCCGAACCGGCGGTCGGCGAACTGCTCGCGAAGCGATTTCTTGGAGAACTTGCCGACGCTGGTCTTGGGGATCTCGTCGAGGAACACGATGTCATCGGGCAGCCGCCACTTGTCCACCCGCTCGGCCAGGAACGCCCCCAGCTCGGCCTTGTCCACCGTCTGATCCGCTTTGAGCACCACGCAGGCCAGCGGCCGCTCCATCCATCGCGGGTGCGGGACGGCGATGACAGCGGCCTCGGCGACCGCCGGATGCGCCATGATCTGGTTCTCCAGGTCCACCGAGGAGATCCACTCGCCGCCGGACTTGATCAGGTCCTTGGTCCGGTCGACCAACCGCAGGTAGCCCAACTCCGAGATCGCCCCGACGTCACCGGTGCGCAGCCAGCCGTCGGGTGAGAACTGCTCACCGGACTCGTCGGTGCGGTAGTACTGCCGGGCGATCCACGGTCCCCGGGTCTCCAGCTCGCCGGTGGCCCGATCGTCCCAGGGCAGCTCCTCGCGGGTCTCGGAGTCCACGATCCGCATCTCGACCCCGATCGGTGGCCACCCCGCGGTCGCGCGGATGTCGGCCTTCTGCTCCTCGGGCAGGTCGGCGTGCTCGGCCCGCATCGAGCAGACCGTTCCCAGCGGCGAGAGTTCGGTCATGCCCCAGGCCTGGGTGATCGGCAACCCGATCGCGGCCCGCCAGCCTTCGGACAGCGCCTTGGGCACCGCCGAGCCGCCGCAGATCACGCTGCGCAAGGCGGACAGGTCGCGGCCGGCCAGCAGCGGCAGCATGCCCATCCAGATCGTCGGCACCCCCGCGGTGAGGGTCACCCGCTCGCTCTCGAGCAGGTCCACCAACGCCGGCGGCGTCATGCCGGGGCCCGGCATCACCAGGCTCGCGCCGGCCATCACGGCGGAGTAGGGCAACCCCCAGGCCATCGCGTGGAACATCGGCACCACCGGCATGAGGATGTCGGCGTCGCTGACGGAGAAGGTGCCGGGCACGTGGGTGATCAGGGCGTGCAGGTAGGTGGAGCGGTGGGAGTAGAGCACGCCCTTGGGATTGCCGGTGGTGCCGGTGGTGTAGCAGAGGGCCGCGGCGGTGTGCTCGTCGGTGACCATGCCGGTGAAGTCGAACTCCTCGCCCACCACGTCGTCCCAGAGCACCACCCGGGGATCGTCGGGCAGCGGGCTCGGCGCTCCGTCGTCGAAGACCACCACGTGCCGGACGGTGCTGAGCTTGGGCAGGTACTGCCCGAACAGCGGCAGCAGCGACCGGTCCACGAAGACGACCTCGTCCTCGGCGTGCTCGACGGTGTAGACCAGCTGCTCGGGAAAGAGCCGGATGTTGAGGGTGTGCAGCACCCGGCCGGTGCACGGCACTCCGAAGTACAGCGCCGTGTGATTGGCGGTGTTCCAGCCGAACGAGCCGACCCGGCCGTCGGCCGAGACGCCCAGCCGGTCCAGGACGCCGGCCACCTGCCGGGACCGGGTGGCCAGCTCGGTGAAGCTGATCCGCTCCTGGCCCTGCGCCAGCTGGGTGGTGACGCGCGCGTGGGGATACATTCGCTCGCCCCGACGGAGGATGTACTCGATGGTCAGCGGAACGTCCTGCATCAACCCCAGCATCGCCTGATCGTGCTGCACCTCGGCGTTTGAGGCAACCGCAGAGGTGTGAGGCAGCCGCAGCGGAGGGCCTGCCCCGGTTCAGTCCGCCCGCCGGATCTGAAACACCTGGGTGCTGACCCGCTCGGCGCCGAGAAAGCCGGCAGCGCCGCGTCGCCAGTGCGCCAGCGCCGGGTCAGCGCTGCCGTCCAGGTCGACGGCGCCGGCCAGGTAGGAACCCAGCGAGTGCCTGCCGAGCACCGAGCTGTCGCCATGCGCGGTGTGCACGGTGATCCAGCCGGCCCGTCGTGGGTTGGCCACGCCGTCCAGCTCGGGCACGACGTCGCCGCGGTTCTGCAGCGACAGCACCGACACCGAGCGCGGCACGGGCGCCAGGCCGACCGGTGAGCCGGCGGTCACCAGATGGGTCACGCTGAACTCGGACCCGGCCCGCAGCCGGCCGGCCAGCTGGGCCGCGATCATGCCGCCCTGGCTGTGGCCCACCAGCATGATCGGCTCGCTCGGCGTGACGCCGGCCTGGCGAAGCGCCTGCAGCACGCCCCGCTCGAAGACCGAGGACCGGTTGGCCAGCGCCCGCAGGTTGGTGCCGAGGTCGCTGACGGGTGCGGTGCGGCGCGTCGGGTCGAGGTTCCACGCCGTGGTGCCGGTGATGTCGAGGATCACCCGGCGCCCGCTCGGGCCGTCGAGGATCCGGACGTCGATCGTGCCGCCGCCGTCGTTGTGGGCATTGCGCAGGGCCAGGGCCCGGATCAGGTCGGCGGCGCCGCGCGGCGGTCCGTTCCGGTCACCGGTCGGCATGCCCGGCCGGGCGCTCACCACGGCGGCGCCGTCGGCGAACGGGGTGGCCAGCAGCCCGGCCAGCCGGGCGGTGGCGCCGGGCACCGGCAGGCCGCCGGAGCCGCCGGCCGTCAGCAGCTGCACCGCCACGTCGACCAGCTCCGGATCGGCGGTCAGGCCGGCCTGCAACCGGGCCGGCGACGGGACCGAAATAGGCATCAGCGCCAGCGGCAACCGCAGACCGGCGGCAAGCACGGGCGCCAGCCGCCGGTCGAGCTCGTCGGCCGCCCGGTAGGACCCGGCGGCCAGCCGCAGGCCGGTCGCGAGGGACTGGCAACCGGCCAGTACGCCGGCTGTCCCGGCCATCGCCACGCCGGTCAGGGCCAGGATCTGGGCGGCGCCGGCGGGGTCCAGAACGGCTGCGGGAACCATCGCCGGCTCGGCCAGGCAGCGGGCCAGCGCCCGCAGCGTGCCGCCGACCTGCTCGGCGGCCCGGTCCAGCGCCGAGGCGAACGCGGCGAGCTGCTCGATGTCGGCGGCGATCGAGTCGCTGCCGCCCCGGACGGTGATCGGGCCGCTCACGGCAGCCGCACCACCCGTTCGACGAGGTCGAGGGAGGCGTGGGCGAGCTGGGCCACCGAGGCGGCCCGGCCGGCGGCCCGCTGCTGGTGGGCGCGAACCGCGGCGGACAGCTCGGTCAGCCGCGAGCCGGACTGGCCCAGCTGCCCGAGCAGCTCGTGCAGGACTGCCTGAAAGGCCCGGGCTGCCCCGGAGTGCCACCCCAGGCCGGCGGCCCGGGCCCGCAGGGTCGAGCGCACCCCGGCCAGCTCGTCGGCGGCGCCGGCCAGCTCGCGGCTGAGGTGCTCGAGTCGGCCGAGGTCCAGCAGCTGGACCGCCCTACCTGGATGCATGAAGAGAACACTGCCGTCGCTGAGGCGCCGCACGAGCCGGCCCGGCAGATCTGTGCGGCGCCGTGCCGGCTGTGGACAGCCGCCGGAGCCGGTCCTTCGACACGGCAGCTCCGCACGTTCTTGTCCGGTCGTCATGGTTCAATGGACACGCGAATGACAACGGTGCAATTCAGCCGGCACATAAGAGACCAACCCAGGCTGTTACCAGCCGATGCACACTCGATCGGAGGCCGCATGGAACCCGCGCCCGCCGCCCACGACGCCGCCGCGACCGGCGGCGATTACCAGAGCACCGCCGACGGCTCCGGCGACGATGGCGGCCTGAACCGCCGCGACCGAGAGATCCTCGCCTTCGAACGGCAATGGTGGAAGTACGCCGGCGCCAAGGAGCAGGCGATCCGCGAGCTGTTCGACATGTCCGCCACCAGGTACTACCAGGTGCTCAACGGCCTGATCGACACCCCCGAGGCGCTGGCTGCCGACCCGATGCTGGTCAAGCGGCTCCGGCGGCTGCGCGCCAGCCGGCAGCGGCAACGGTCCGCGCGCCGGTTGGGCATCGAAGTTTAATATAGACTTCACATCCGTGACCCATACCGCTGCTCCCCCCGCGCGACGCCGCACCGCTGAGCGGGCACTGGGCGCACTGCTGTTGGTGGCCGGAATGTCCTTGGCCGTCATCGCCTACTCCGCACTGGGCCAGCCCGGCGGCCGGCATGCCGGCAACTCGCTGCTGCGCCCGCTTGCCACCCCGCCACCCCTGGCGGGCGGCCAGGCCGCTGCCGGCGGGTCGGCGCCGAGCCAGCCCGCCCCCAGCCAGGACACCGGCGCCGGGCCGGCGCGGGGCACCTCCAGCGGCGTCGCCCTGGTCGTCCTGGACAACACCGACCGCCCCGCACTCGCGCGCGGCGCCAGCCAGCGCTTCGAACAGGGTGGCTGGACGGTCACCCAGACCAGCACCTTCGACGGCGACATCCTGTCCACCGTGGCCTATTACGACCCGGCCGCGCCCGGCGCCCAGGCCGCGGCCGAGGCGCTGCGGGCCCAGTTCCCCGAAATCCAGCGGGTCCGGCCGAAGTTCGACGGTCTGGGCCCGGGGGCGGTCGTCGTGGTGCTGACCCATGACTACAGTCAAGGGCAGACAACTTCATAGTTCCGCTCATCCAGAGGGGCAGAGGGACCGGCCCGTTGAAGCCCCGGCAACCACCAGCACGACTCGCGCGCGAGTAAGCCGCTCAGCCAATGATATCGGCCCGCACTCGCGTGCCAGAAGAGTCCGTACGGAAGGTGCCAACTCCGGCCTGCCACGCAGTTCCGCGTGTGCCAGGGAAGATGAGGAGAAAGGGCCTCGTTATGACCGCGACCATCAACCGACTCAGCCAGCCACCGGCATCGCCGGCATCCGGGCTGATCTGCCGCAACTGCGGAGCCGACTACCCGCTCGCCGCCCAGCACGCCTGTTTCGAATGCTTCGGCCCGCTCGAGGTCGGCTACCACGCCGACCGGCTCGGCTCGGTCACCAGGCAGAGCATCGAGGCCGGTCCGCACTCGCTGTGGCGCTACGCCGGCCTGCTGCCCGCCGGGCACGATCCAGCCACCAGGGTCGACTCCGGCACCGGCATGACGCCGCTGATCCGGGCCGACCGGCTGGCTGACCGGCTCGGCTTCACCGCGCCGCTGTGGGTCAAGGACGATTCGGCCAACCCCACCCACTCGTTCAAGGACCGGGTGGTCTCGGTGGCCATCACCGCCGCTCGCGAGCTGGGCTTTCGTCGGATCGCCTGCGCCTCCACCGGAAACCTCGCCAACTCGGTCGCCGCCCACGCGGCCCGGATCGGCATGGAGTCCATCGTGTTCGTGCCCGCGGACCTGGAGCTGGCCAAGATCACCCAGACGGCGGTGTACGGCGGAACCCTGGTCGCCGTCGAGGGCTCCTACGACGACGTCAACCGGCTGTGCAGCGAGCTGGCCGAGACCGATGAGTTCGAGCACACCGCGTTCGTCAACGTCAACGTCCGGCCCTACTACGCCGAGGGCTCCAAGACCCTGGGCTACGAGGTCGCCGAGCAACTCGGCTGGCGGCTGCCGCAACAGGTGGTGGTCCCGATGGCGTCCGGCTCGCTGCTGACCAAGGTGCACAAGGCCTTCAAGGAACTGGCCGGCATCGGGCTGGTCGAGCCGTCGGACTACCGGGTCTACGGCGCGCAGTCCTCGGGCTGCTCGCCGATCGCGCACGCCTTCGAGACCGGCAGCGAGACCGTGCTGCCGGTGCGCCCGAGCGGTATCGCCAAATCGCTCAACATCGGCAACCCGGCCGACGGGCCGTACGCCCTGGACGCGGTGCGCGGCACCGGCGGGGCAATGGCCCACGTCGATGACGAGGAGATCCGGGCCGGCATCGAGTTGCTGGCCCGGACCACCGGGGTGTTCGCCGAAACCGCCGGCGGGGTCACCACCGCGGTGTGCAAGAAGCTGGTCGAGACCGGCCGGCTGGACCCGGGCCGGGAGACGGTCATCTACAACACCGGCGACGGCCTGAAGACCCTGGACGCGGTGGCCGGCCGGTTGGCGCCGACCGCGGTGATCGCCCCGACGCTCAAAGGGATGCGAGCCGCCGGTCTGCTGTGAGGCCATGCTGAGGCTGCTGTGAAGCGTTGCTGAGCCTGCTGTGGGGCTTGAGCGGCTAGAAAAAGAGCCGATCCGGTGGCGGGGTGGGTCGCCAGCCGGTAATTTCCCGCATGGTCGAGTGACGGGCGTTTCGCCAACGAAGGACCACGGGGGCGGTGGATTCCGCCACTGTGCGCACTGAGCTGCCGGGACCGTGTAACGAAGACCCCGGACGCCACGGGGTGTGGCGGCCCGGTCGGCAGCCAGCAAGGAGTGCAGCGTGGCACAGGGCACCGTGAAGTGGTTCAACAACGAGAAGGGCTACGGCTTCATCGCCGTAGACGGCGGCCAGGACGTCTTCGTCCACTACAGCGCCATCCAGAGTGACGGTTACCGGTCACTGGAAGAGGGCCAGCGAGTGGAGTTCGAGGTGGCCCAGGGGCCGAAGGGTCCGCAGGCCGACTCCGTGAAGGTGGTCAACGCCTAGGCCTGGTCACAGCCGCGGCTCGTCGGCGTCGCCTGAGACGCCTGTCATCAGACGCCTGACATCAGACGGCTGACGAGCTGCGGTGTGAACCCCCGTCCTGGGAGGGCTAATCGGCCAGCTGGTCGTAGCTCAGGCCGGTGTGGCGGCCGAGGAAGGCCAGCAGGTCCGTTCGCTCGGCTATCAGCGTCGAGCGCGACTTGCCCTGGCCGTGCCCGGCGCTGTACTGCACCCGAAGGTAGGCAACCGCGTCCGGCGGGCTGAGAGCCTGCAACCGGGCGGCGAACTTGAAGCTGTGCGCCGGGACCACCCGGTCGTCATGGTCGGCGGTCGTCACCAGCGTCGCCGGGTAGCGGGTGCCGGGGCGCAGCCGGTGATAGGGCGAGTAGGCGTGCAGGACGTCGAACTCCTCGCGGCTGCGGCTGGCGATGCCGTAGTCCGAGGTCCAGGCCCAGCCGATGGTGAACCGCTCGAAGCGAAGCATGTCCATCACCCCGACCTGGGGGACGGCCGCTGCGAACAGCTCCGGGCGCTGAGTCATCAGCGCGCCCACCAGCAGCCCGCCGTTGGAACCGCCGTTGACGGCCAGCCGGTCCGGCGCCGTCCAGCCGGTGGCGATCAGGTGCTCGGCGGTGGCTATGGCGTCGTCGAAGACGTTCTGCTTGCGGTCCAGCTTGCCGGCGTCGTGCCAGCCGGCGCCGTACTCGCCGCCACCGCGCAGGGTCGCCACCACCCACACCCCGCCGGCCTCGGCGAAGGTCGCGATGGTGGGTGAGAACTCAGGGGTCAGGCTGACTTTGAAGCCGCCGTAGCCGTACAGGGTGCACGGGTGCGGGCCGTTGTCGGCCGTCACGTCGGCCCGGTGCACCACGAAGGCCGGCAGCCTGGTGCCGTCGGCGCTGGTGACCCAGATCTGGTCGGTGACGATGTCCGGCGGAGTGGCCCCGGCGGCCGCGTCGAAGACCACCGAGGTGCGCCCGGTACCGAGCTGGTACTGCAGGATGCGGGGCGGCGCCTGGAAGGAGGAGAAGGTCAGGTGTACCAGGTCGGAGTCCGGATCGGCGGTCAGCTCGCTGACGCTGCCCAGGCCGGGCAGGTCGATCACGCCGGTCTGGTCGCCGTCCAGGCCGTGCACCGTCACCACCGCCCGGGCGTCGGCCAGCCAGCACACCACCAGAGCGTTGACCCCGGCCGCGGCGCTGAGCAGCAGGTGCTCCCGCTCGGCGACCAGGGTGCTGATCTCACCCGACTCCGGATCGACCAGCACCAGTCGGCCGCGGTCGGCCTCGAAGTCGGTACGAAACACGAGCCCGTCCGGCAGCGCGGTGACGAAATCCCACCAGGCGCCGGTCGGCTCGATGATCTGGCGCGGTTCGCTGCCCGGCTGGCTCAAGTCGCGGACCCGGATCGCGCGGGTGTCGGACGGGGCGTCGTGGACCCCGATCACCAGCCAGCGGCCCTGGTGGTCGATCCAGGGCATCTGAATGGCGGCGGGCTGGTCGGGCAGTTCGAGGATCAGCTCGTCCTGCTCCTGGGTGGTGCCGAGCCGATGAAGCATCAGCCGCGGCGACCCGGCGACCGAGGAGTACATGTCGTCGGGGTCGGTCGGCGGGTACATCGCGTACACGAAGCCGCTGGAGTCGCCCAGCCAGCACGGCTCGACGAACTTGGCCCACCGGACGTCGTCGGGCAGGTCCGCACCCGTCCGCAGCGACCGCACCCGCCAGCGGCACCAGTCGCTGCCGGCTTCCTGGTAGGACCAGGCGACCAGGGCGCCGTCGTGGTCGGCGACCGCGGCGGCCAGCGAGGTGCTGCCATCGGCCGCCGCCGGGTTCGGGTCCAGCACCACCTGGCCGGTCCCCATCGGCTCGTCGGCCACCCGCAGCACCGACTGCTGCTGGCTGCCGTCATTGGTCAGCCGGAACCACCGCCCGCCGCGCAGCGACGGAGCGCTCGAGCTGGGCAGCGTCGACAGCTGACCGAGGCGGGCCGCGAGCTCGGACCGTCCGGGCAGGTCCTGCAGGTACCGCTCGGCGGCCTGGGCCTGCGCCCGGACCCAGTCGTTGACCTCGGAGCTGGTCTGGTCCTCCAGCCAGCGGTACGGGTCGGCTACCGGGGTGCCGTGAAAGTCATCGACCTGGTCCACCGTGCGGGTCTCGGGAAAGCTCATTCGAGAAACGGTAGGCGGTCGGCGCAACCCCCTGCCAGCGGGGGGTGAGTACCCGCAGGGCCGCCCCGCGCCTTGCACTCGAGGGGTCCGAGTGCTAAACCTGACTTAGCACTCGGGTACTGTGAGTGCTAAGCCGATCGTGATGAGGCGCTCTCCGATACGGGCGCCGGCCGTCGCGGGCATCTCAGGTCGGTCAATAGCTGGTCAGTGCTGAATCAGCACAAGACAAGTAAAGGACGACACGAATGGCTAAGTTGATCGCGTTCAACGAAGAGGCCCGTCGCGGCCTCGAGCGCGGCATGAACACCCTTGCCGACGCAGTAAAGGTGACGCTGGGCCCGAAGGGTCGCAACGTCGTGCTGGAGAAGAAGTGGGGCGCCCCCACGATCACCAACGACGGTGTCTCGATCGCCAAGGAGATCGAGCTCGAGGACCCGTACGAGAAGATCGGCGCCGAGCTGGTCAAGGAGGTCGCCAAGAAGACCGATGACGTCGCCGGCGACGGAACCACCACGGCCACCGTGCTCGCCCAGGCCCTGGTGCGCGAAGGCCTGCGCAACGTCGCGGCCGGCGCCAACCCGATGAGCCTCAAGCGGGGCATCGAGGCCGCGGTCGTCGCGGTCACCGAGCACCTGCTCAACGTCGCCAAGCCGGTTGAGACCAAGGAGCAGATCGCTGCCACCGCCTCGATCTCGGCCGCTGACACCACGGTCGGCGAGCTCATCGCCGAGGCGATGGACAAGGTCGGCAAGGAAGGCGTCATCACCGTCGAGGAGAGCAACACCTTCGGTCTGGAGCTCGAGCTCACCGAGGGCATGCGCTTCGACAAGGGCTACATCAGCGCTTACTTCGTCACCGACACCGAGCGGATGGAAGCTCAGCTCGAGGACCCGTACATCCTGATCGTCGAGTCCAAGATCTCCAACGTCAAGGACCTGCTGCCGCTGCTGGAGAAGGTCATGCAGTCGGGCAAGCCGCTGGCGATCATCTCCGAGGACGTCGATGGCGAGGCGCTTTCCACCCTCGTCGTAAACAAGATCCGGGGCACCTTCAAGTCCGTCGCCGTCAAGGCCCCGGGCTTCGGTGACCGCCGCAAGGCCATGCTGCAGGACATCGCGATCCTGACCGGCGGCCAGGTCATCTCCGAGACCGTCGGCCTCAAGCTCGAGACCGCCGGCCTGGAGCTGCTGGGCCGGGCCCGCAAGGTGGTCATCTCCAAGGACGAGACCACCATCGTCGAGGGCGCCGGTGACGCCGACCAGATCCAGGGTCGCGTCAACCAGATCCGCGCCGAGATCGAGCACTCGGACTCCGACTACGACCGCGAGAAGCTGCAGGAGCGGCTGGCCAAGCTGGCCGGCGGCGTCGCGGTCATCAAGGTCGGCGCCGCGACCGAGGTCGAGCTCAAGGAGCGCAAGCACCGCATCGAGGACGCCGTTCGCAACGCGAAGGCCGCCGTCGAAGAGGGCATCGTCGCCGGTGGCGGCGTCGCGCTGCTGCAGGCCGGCGTCACCGCGTTCGACAAGCTCGAGCTCTCCGGCGACGAGGCCACTGGCGCCAACATCGTCCGGGTCGCGCTGTCTGCTCCGTTGAAGCAGATCGCGATCAACGCCGGCCTCGAAGGCGGCGTTGTGGCCGAGAAGGTCGCGGGCCTGCCCCAGGGTCACGGCCTGAACGCCGCGACCGGCGAGTACGGCGACATGCTGGCTGCCGGCGTGCCGGACCCCGCCAAGGTGGTTCGCTCCGCGCTGCAGAACGCCGCCTCGATCGCGGCGCTGTTCCTCACCACCGAGGCCGTGGTGGCTGACAAGCCGGAGAAGGCCGGCGCCGCTGCCGGCGGTGGCGCTCCGGACATGGGTGGCATGGACTTCTAGACCTCGTCCTGCCTGCGCTATCTCAGATGGGCGGTCCCGCTTCGGCGGGGCCGCCCATCCCTTTTCCCGTTCGCCGTTTCGCCAGCTGCGCAAGTGGGCGGTTGGCCTACGCAACCGAGTCGTAGAAATTGGAACGGTCCGCCGAAAGCCGGTGACCGTCCGTGGTCCCGCGACGGGCTCGGGGGTAGCAGTCGATGAAGTATGTGATGACCATGCAGAGCGTGCCGGATTTCGGCCCGCTGGCCGATAAACATTTCCCAGCGCACCTGGCCTACCTCAAGGATTGCCACGAGCGGGGCCTGGTGCTGCTCATGGGGCCCCTCCAGGAGCCTTTCAACGGCGAGGCGCTGGGCGTGTTCCCCAGTCGCGAGGCGGCCGAAGAGTTCGCGGCCGGCGACCCGTTCGTGCTGAACGGCGTGATCAAGTCGTACACGATCCGGCCGTGGCAGGAGAACCTGGCGCCGGACCCGGCGCCTGACCACCTGACCACCTGACAGCCCGGGAGCGGGGCTCAGACCGCGATCGGCGCCTTGATCGACGGGTGCGGGTCATAGCCCTCCAGCGCGACGTCGGCGATCTCGAACTCGTCGAGCTGCCGGCGCGCCGGGTTCAGTCGCAGGGTGGGCAACGGCCGCGGCTCGCGGCTCAACTGCAGTTCGGCCTGCTCGACGTGGTTGAGATAGAGGTGGGCATCGCCCAGGGTGTGTACGAACTCGCCCGGCTGCAGGTCGGTGACCTGGGCGATCAGGTGGGTCAGCAGGGCGTAGGAGGCGATGTTGAACGGCACGCCGAGAAAGACGTCGGCCGAGCGCTGGTAGAGCTGGCAGGACAACCGGCCCTCGGCGACGTAGAACTGGAACATCGTGTGGCATGGCGGCAAGGCCATCTGCTCCACCTCGGCGACGTTCCAGGCGCTGACGATGTGGCGCCGGGAGTCGGGATTGGTCCGGATCGAGTCGACCAGGTTGGCGATCTGGTCGATCCGGCGGCCGTCCGGAGCCGGCCAGGAGCGCCACTGATACCCGTAGACGGGGCCCAGCTCGCCGTCGGGGTCGGCCCACTCGTCCCAGATGCTGATTCCCTGCTGCTGCAGCCACCTGACGTTGGTGGAGCCCCGCAGGAACCAGATCAGCTCGCCGACCACCGATTTCAGGTGCAGCTTCTTGGTGGTGACCACCGGAAAGCCGTCGGCGAGGTCGAAGCGCATCTGATGCCCGAACACGCTCAGGGTGCCGGTGCCGGTCCGGTCGCCCTTGCGCACGCCCTTGTGCAGGACGGTGTCGAGGAGATCCAGATACTGCCGCATCCTGGCAACGGTAGCAGCGCCGGACGTGACCCGGTGGGCACGCCGAGGCGCGTCATCGGCGATGATGCGCCTATGAAATTGCGTGTCGAGACCTCAGCGCCGGCCACCGTCGAGCAGATCTTCGCCAGCCGGGTCGAGCAGAGCGTCCGGGAGCAGGCCTGCCGGGAGTCCGGCGCGCTGTCCTACGACGTCCTGATCGAGCAGTCGGCCGATGGCGGCGCCCGGGTCCGGGTGCAGCGGGAGATGGCGCCGAAGGTGCCTGACTACATCCGCAGGTTCGTCGGTGAGAGCATCTCGATCACCCAGGTGGAGCAGTGGAGCGCGCCGGGGCCGACCGGCGTCCGCACCGCGGTGGTCGACGTGACCGTCAAGGGGCAACCGGCCAGCATGACCGGGTCGATGGTGCTGTCGCCGGCGCCGGAGGGCTCGACCGAGTTGGTGAGCGGCGAGGTCAAGGTCAGCATCCCGTTCCTGGGCCGCCAGATCGAGCCCGAGATCGTGAAGGTGATCGAAGCCGCGCTGCGCATCGAACAGCGAGTGGGTCAGGACTGGGTACGCCAGAACCGCTGAGGCCGCCGGCTCACCCGCTGACCGCGTCGGCTCACCCGCTGACCGCGTCGGCCAGCCGGTCCGTATCGGTGGCCGCGTGCGGGCAGCCGAGCGGGGTGTGGGCAGGCGTCGCCGGGTACTCAGCCGCCACCCTGCGGTCCGGGGCCGGCCGTCGGGCGCCGGTGGCCAGCCGGTCCCGGGCGGTGATCCCGCGACGGGCGACCGGCACCACGCTGTCAGTGGCGGCGGCGAGTCCGGACGGCGGCATCGACCGGTAGATGGTTTCGTAGTGTCCTGACTGGACGGAGTAGGTCTCGTGGAAGATGCCGACGGCGGTGGTCTTGGCGGCGTTGCGGTTGAATGCCCGCCAGGTCGGCCGGTGCTTGGCCTGGGGATCGTGGGCATAGCTGATCAGCTGGTCCACCGAGTCCCAGTACTGCACCGTCAGGATGGTGCGTCCGGACCAGAAGGTCTGGACCGAGCGGCAACCGGAGGCCGGCTCCCTGAGCAGTTCCCGGACCATCGGCAGGAAGGCGAGTAGAACTGGGGCCCAGTATCGAACGCTGCGCCAGCGGTTGATCCGCATGCCGATCAGGAACACCACCACATCGGCGTCATGATCGGCTGTAATGGACTCGGCGATTGGCTTGGAGGGCACCTGGTGCTCCTTAGATAGTGTCACTGTTCAATACTAGGATAGCGCTGCTATCCAGTCTTTTCAAAGGGGCGACCCGGTGCGGATTTCGGAGCTGGCCGAACTGAGCGGCCTGCCGGTCGCGACGATCAAGTTCTACCTGCGCGAAGGCCTGCTGCCGGCTGGCACGCCGATCTCACGGACCCAGGCCGAGTACAGCGACTCACACCTGGAACGCCTCCGCCTGATCAGGGCATTGCGGGACATAGCCGACCTGCCGGTCGCGACCGTCGGGACCGTGCTGGCTGCCGTCGACGACGAGGAGCTTCCACTGCTGGACCTGCTGGGTGTCACCCAGCTGGCGGTCGCCGGCTTCAAGGGCTCGACCTCGGCCACCGAAGACGGTCTCGAGCTCGCCGCCGAGCTGCTGGCGGGCCTGGACTGGACACTCACCGATGACTCGCCGCTGCTCGACTCGCTGGCCCGGGTGCTGGACGTGCTGCGTGGCGAGGGCGAGCCGGTGGACGCCGAGAGCCTCCGGCCGTGGGCCGATGCCGCCCTGGCGGTGGCCGAGGTCGAGATGGATCACATCCCGGTCCATGCTCCGCGCGCCGAGGCGGCCCACACCGTCGCCGTCGGCACGGTGATCTACGGAGAGCTGCTGACCCAGCTGCGGCTGGCCGCGCAGGAGGCGGTCAGCCTGGCTCGGTTCGGCCCGGAGGAGTCGTCCTCGGAGGAGCCGTCCTCGGAGGAACCGCCCGCGACGCGGCAGCCCGCGAAGAAATCGGCGACGAAGAAGTCGCCGGCGAAGAAGTCACCGGTGAAGGGACGAGCCGCGAAGGCTGTTCCGGAGAAGGCAGTGCCTGCCAAAGGTGTCCCTGCCAAGACTGCCCCTGCCAGGAATGTTCCCGCCAAGGGTGTCCCTGCCAAGGCTGTCCCTGCCAAGGCTGTCCCTGCCAAGGTGCTGCCTGCGGAGCCGCTGCCGAAGGAGACGTTGCCTGGCAAGGCGCATCCGGCCAGGGCGCGGTCGGCGCAGCAGCCGGTCGCGCAGGTGCGGCTCAGTCGCCGCGCAGCTGGGCAGCCGCGTTCTCGGGGGTGATGTCGTTGACCCACACCGCGGCCCCGGACTCCGAGCCGGCCAGGTACTTCAGCTTGCCCGCGGCCCGCCGGATGGTGAAGACCTCGGTGCCCAGGTGCCAGCTGTCGGCGAACTGCCGGACCGGCGCCTGGTGCCAGCCTGCGATATAGGGCGTCGGGGTGTCGAACAGCCGGTCGAAACGCTGCAGCAGGTCCAGGTAGCTGCTGGCCAGGTCGTCGCGCTCGTCCTCGGTCAGCTCCGGCAGGCTGGCGACGTGACGGTTGGCGACCAGCCTGGCCTCGTAGGGCCAGCGGGCCGCGAACGGCACCAGCGCCGTCCAGTGCTCGCCGCGGCTGATGATCCGCTCACCGGCGGCCACCTCGCGGCGTAGCAGCTCGCAGCGCAGGCACTGGCCGTGCTCGTCGGAGTAGGCGGCGGCGGTCTGGGCCGCCCGCAGCATCCGCGGCGGCACGAATGGGTAGCCATAGATCTGGCCGTGCGGGTGCGACAGCGTCACGCCGATCTCCTCGCCCCGGTTCTCGAAGCAGAAGACGTACTCCACCTCGGGCAGCCGGCTCAGCTCGGCAGTCCGGTCGGCCAGGGCGTCGATCACCGTCCGGGCATGCTGCTGGCTGAGCTGGGCGAAGGAGGTGTTGTGGTCGCTGGTGAAGCACACCACCTCGCAGCGCCCGGTGCCCGGGCCGGATCGGAACGGGAACTCCTCGACGACCCCGAAGGCGTCGGCGGCCTCGACGGCAAGTGAGGGAAACCGGTTCTCGAACACCGCCACGTCGTAGTCGGCGGCCGGGATCTCGGTGGCCTTGCCCTCGGTGCTCGGGCACAGCGGGCACAGGCTGGCCGGCGGTTTGTAGGTGCGCGACTGCCGGTGCCCGGCGATCACCGTCCACTCGCTGAACAGCGGGTCCCAGCGGATCTGGGACGAGGTGGCGGTCTCGGGCAGCTCGCGGGTGTCCGGGGCGGACCGGTCGTTGCCCGGCTTCAGGTCGTAGTAGAACAGGTCCCGGCCGTCGGCCAGGCTGCTGTGCTGCCGGTGGGTCATGCCCTGGCACCTTCTCTGCTGCCCTCAGTGGCGGCCGGTACCACGACCAGCTCGCCGACCGACTCCTTCAGCACGGCCCGGGCTTCGTCGGACAGGCCATCGTCGGTGATCAGGACGTCGGCGGCCGACAGCGGTCCGAAATCGGCCAGCCCGACGGTCGTCCACTTGGACGAGTCGGCCATCACGATCACCACCTGGGCCCGGTCGATCAACGCCCGGTTGGTCTCGGCCTCGGCCAGGTTGGGGGTGGTGAAGCCGGCGACGGCGTCCATGCCGTGCACGCCGAGGAACAGCTGGTCGAAATGCAGCGACCGGATGGTGCTGTCGGCGACCGGCCCGACCAGCGCCGCGCTCGGGGTGCGGACGCCGCCGGTGAGGATCACGGTCAGCTTGGTGCTCTCCGACGAGCAGATGGTGTCGGCGACCGCGGTCGAGTTGGTCACCACTGTCAGCCCCGGGATCGAGGCGACGTGGCGGCCCAGCGCCCAGGTGGTGGTGCCGGCCGACAGCGCGACGGCGGTGCCGGGGGCGATCATCCGGGCGGCCTGGGCCGCGATCGCCTGCTTGGCCGGCTGCGCCAGGTTGCTCTTGACCTCGAAGCCGGGCTCCTCGGTGACGTGGCTGCCGAGCACCGCGCCGCCGTGCACCTTCTGGATGGCGCCGTCGGATGACAGCTGGTCGAGGTCGCGGCGGATCGTCATGTCCGAGACGCCCAGCAGGAGGGTCAGCTCGGAGACCCGCACTCCGCCGGCTCGGCGTACCTCATCGAGGATCCGCGCCTGACGCTGGCGAGCGAGCATCGATACCGTCCTGTGGTGCTGGAGTGGCGTGTCGCTGGTTCGCATCACTTAAGTCCAGGATTGATCAATCCACAACATAAGTCAACAACATCGCACAGGTAGGCTGCTCACCTGGTGCCAGTCTAGGACAAGTTGGGCGGGTCAGAGCAGGGCGCGTCGCCAGACTGTTGCCGAGCCAGCCAGAACCCTGCTGGGAGAAGAGACGATCTACAGCGGACGGAGCAGGTCGTCGGCGTCGATGATCGTGTAGGCGTAGCCCTGCTCGGCCAGGAACCGCTGCCGGTGGGCGGCGTAGTCGGCGTCCAGGCTGTCGCGGCTGACCACGGTGTAGAAGTGCGCCTGCCGGCCGTCGTGCTTGGGCCGCAGCACCCGTCCCAGCCGCTGCGCCTCCTCCTGGCGGGAGCCGAAGGTGCCCGAGATCTGGACCGCCACCGCCGCCTCGGGCAGGTCGATGGAGAAGTTGGCCACCTTGCTGACCACCAGCACCCGGGTCTCGCCGGCCCGGAAGGAGTCATAGAGCCGCTCGCGCTCCCGGTTGGGCGTGGAGCCCTGGATGATCGGGATGTCGCCCAGATGCTCGGAGATCTCCTCCAGCTGGTCGAGGTAGGCGCCGATCACCAGCACCTGGTCATCGGGGTGCTGGTCCACGATCGCCTTGATCACCGGCAACTTGGTGCGCGCGGTGGCAGCCAGCTTGTACTTGTCCTCGGGCTCGGCGGTGGCATAGGCCATCCGCTCGGCGTCGGTCAGGGTCACCCGCACCTCGGAGCAGTCCGCCGGGGCGATCCAGCCCTGGTTCTCGATGTCCTTCCACGGCGCGTCATAGCGCTTGGGCCCGATCAGGGAGAACACGTCGCCCTCCCGGCCGTCCTCGCGGACCAGCGTCGCGGTCAGGCCGAGCCGCCGGCGCGACTGCAGGTCAGCGGTCAGCCGGAAGATCGGCGCCGGCAGCAGGTGCACCTCGTCATAGATCACCAGCCCCCAGTCCCGGGAGTCGAACAGCTCCAGGTGCCGGTACTCGCCCTTACGCCGGGTCGTCATGATCTGGTAGGTGGCGATGGTGACCGGCCGGATCTCCTTCCGCTCGCCGGAGTACTCGCCGATCTCCTCCTCGGTCAGGCTGGTGCGGGCCAGCAGCTCCCGCTTCCACTGCCGTCCGGAGACGGTGTTGGTGACCAGGATCAGGGTGGTCGCCTTGGCCTCGGCCATCGCCGCCGCGCCGACCAGGGTCTTGCCCGCGCCGCAGGGCAGCACCACCACGCCCGAGCCGCCGGCCCAGAACGAGTCCACCGCCTGCTGCTGGTAGGGCCGCAGCGTCCAGTCGGCGTTGTCCAGCTCGATCGGATGCGCCTCGCCGTCGACATAGCCGGCCAGGTCCTCGGCCGGCCAGCCGACCTTGAGCAGCGCCTGCTTGAGCCGGCCACGCTCGGACGGGTGCACCGCCACGGTGTCGGCGTCGATCCGCTCGCCCAGCATCGGGGCGATCTTCTTCTGCCGCAGCACCTCCTCCAGCACCGCGCGGTCCAGGCTGATCAGGACCAGGCCGTGCACCGGGTGCTTGACCAGCTGCAGCCGGCCATAGCGGTCCATGGTGTCGGCGACGTCGACCAGCAGCGCGTGCGGCACCGTGTAGCGCGAGAAGCGGACCAGGGCGTCGACGACCTGCTCGGCGTCATGGCCGGCGGCGCGCGCGTTCCACAGCCCCAGCGGCGTCAGCCGGTAGGTGTGCACGTGCTCGGGGGATCGCTCCAGCTCGGCGAACGGCGCGATGGCCGCGCGGGCGTCGCCGGCCATGGGATGGTCGACCTCGAGCAGCAGCGTCTTGTCGGACTGGACGATCAGGGGTCCGTCGGTCACCCGGGTGTGCTCCTCAAAGCTGGCTGGCGGTTCGGGGGCCTAGCGGGCCCGGCAGGTCCGGCTGGCCTGCCGCACTCCGGCCCAAGTGCTCCATTGTGCCAAGGATCTCAGGCGTCCGGATGTTCCCGCGACGACGGCTGCCGGCCCGACCCCCGACGGCGGCTGCCGGCCCGGTGCGGCTCAGTCGGCCAGCACGCTGACGGTGGTGATCCGCTGCAGCGGGTAGCTGCGCAACCGGCTGTCCGACGGGTCGTAGCCGCGCACCATGCCGCCGCCCACCGAGATCGGCAGCATGGTGCGCTGCGACAGGGTGCCGGTGTCGTCGACGTAGCCGATCGCGATCAGCAGCTCCTCGCGGACGGCGGTGCGCAGCAGCTCCAGGATCGAGGCCGAGGTCACTCCCGGCACCTGCTGGGAGACCCGGCTGGTGGAGTTGGTGATGGCCACGGCCAACCGCTCGCTCGCCCGCAGCCGGGTGACCACCTCGACCAGCTGGCTCTCGCTGATCGAGTTGCCCCGGGCCCGCGAGATCCGCGAATGCTGGCGGGCCGGCACCCGCGGCGCGTCGGCCGCGAAACTGAGCATCGCCCCGTCGGCGGACTCGGCGGCCGGCGCGAAGCCGGCGCGGCGCAACCGGTCCAGCACGCTGGAGATCGCCGCCGGCGAGATCAGCACCGTCGGGGCGATCCGCACCAGCCCCAGGGACTCCAGCCCCGGTTCGGCCAGCACCCGGCTCAGCAGCGCCTCGTCGTCACAGCGCAGGTAACTGGTGGCGGTGCCGGTCCGCAGCCGGCCGTGCTGGGTGGCCACGTCGTTGATCAGGTAGTGCAGGGCTTGGGGCACCGGGGTGCGGGAGCGGCTGGTGAAGAACTGCTGCAGGTCCGAACCGGTGCGCCCGGCGTCCAGGGCCCGCCGCAGGCTGACCGGGGAGATCCGGTACACCGCCGCGCCGCCGGTGGACTCCAGGTCGGCCACCAGGTTCAGCTCGCGTTGCAGCTCCGGCCCGGGCGGGCCGGGAACGACCGCGGTCAGGTCCGGCTGCAGCAGGAACTCCTCGACTGCCTCGGGAAGCGCCGCGGTCAGGGCATGGACCGCGTTGGCCTCGGCCTGCGCCGCCCCGGTGCCGGCGCCGTCGAACAGCGCCCGGGTGTAGCCGGTGATGGCGCCGTACCCGGTCATCCCCAGGGTCGCAGCCTCGCCGAGCATGCTCGCCGCGCTCTTGCGGTTGACCGAGGCCCGTCGCGGCGCCTGCCAGCTGAGCCGGGCGAGCACCTGCTCGTCGGAGGCCGGCGCCAGCCCCGGGGCCAGCTCGGCAAGCAGGCCCAGCAACTGCAGCCGCAACGCCGGGGCGCTGTGCCGCTCCGCGTCCGCCGACAGCGCCGCGATGGTCTTGTCACGGTCGTCGCGGGCGCCGACCAGGCTCGGTAACCGGGTCATCGACAGCCAGGCGGTCGCCAGCCGCACCCAGCGCTCGGCCGTGCCCTGCCGCAGCCAGCCGTCGAACTCGGTGGTCGGCAGGTAGACCGGGTCGGCGGTGGTGGTGCTGGACAGCAGCCCGGCCTCGAAGGCGACCTCGGTCAGCAGCGCCGTGACCGGCTCGCCGGCATCCACGGCGCGGCTCAGCCGGCGCAGCTCGCGCACCCCGAGGCCGCCGGCGCGCAGCAGCCCGGGTGGGTCGGCAGCGATCTCGTTGAGCAGCAGTTCGACCAGCCGGACGGTTTCGAGCACCTGGGTGCAGCCACCGCCGTCGATCACCGGGGCGCCCCGCTCGAGCACCTCGATCTCAGGCGGCCGGGGCGTCGCCGCGCCGGCCGGCTGGGAGCGCAGGGCCAGCCCGATCTCGCGCGGCAGCTCGACGGTGTGGTTGTCGATCGGCACCAGCAGGCCCCGCTCGACCAGGCCGCGGGCCGGGTTGTCGGCGTCGACGCTGGACTGCCGGCCGGTCAGGGCGTTGCGCAGTGCCCCGATCGGCGGCCCGGCCGCGAGCCGGTCCAGGACCGAGCGCTCGGCCGGCGAGCAGTCGGCCAGCAGCTGATCGAGCTGGTCCTCGATGGTGGCCGCGGCCGAGCTGCCCGAGCGCGGCTGGGTCGCCGGCGGCAGCCCCAACCGGCGCAGCAGCGGGGCCAGCGCGATGTCGTTGACCGAGGCGTACAGGTCGGCCGCCCTACGTCCCAGACCCGCCGGATACGGCCCGAGCACCTCGCGCACGGTGCCCACCGGGTGCAGCCGCTCGGCCGGGCCCCAGGCCAGCGCCCACTCCCGCAGCCGGTCCACCGCGGCCGCGACGTCGGCGCCCAGCGCCGGCTCGAACCAGGCCCGCACCGTGCTCAGCGAGGCGTCCGGGCCGGCGCAGACCAGCACTTCCAGGGTCCGCAGGGTGAAGGCGTCCAGGCCGTCCAGGGCGCGCGAGATGGAAGTGCGGACACTGGCTCTACTGGCCAGCGTGCTGAGGTCGACCGGCGCCGGCAGCGCGAGGTCGGGACGCCGGCGCAGCAGCGTCACCAGCTGCGCGTCACTCCAGCCCCGGAGCCAGTCGGTCAGGGACTGGGGCGCGCCGGAGCGCGCCAGAGCCTGCGGTTGTGCGGTCACTCAGCGGGTGAGGGCTCAGCGGCCAGCGAGGTAGGGCCGGTTCTCGGGACCCGGGTGCCGGTAGTAGAGCTCCTCCACGGGCAGCGGAAAGCTCAGGTCGTCGCCGAACGGGCTCTGTGACCCGGCCTTGTCGGAGAGCAGCTCGTTCACCGGGTGTTCGGGGTAGGCATCGTCCCAGGTGTGCTGGGGCTGGTTGTACGGCTGGTTCTGCGGCGTAATGCCTGCCATCTGCGTCACCCTCTGCGTTGCTCGCGCTGCCTGTTCGGCTACCTCGCCCTACCCGGACCGGACGCCCGCGAAGGGATGCCCGGATAAATAGGCCAAAGGATCAGTGTGCCACGTGACTAGGGTGTACGCCGTGGCAGCCGTGAACTCACGGGTCGTCGCGGTCAACCTGGCGCACGTGATCGACACGCCGCCGGTGCGTCCCGGGACCCGGCCCAACAAGAAGCCCGCCAGGACCGGCATCGACAAGCGCCCGGTGAGTCAGCCGGTGATGGTGCGCCGGCTCGGGCTGGCCGGCGACACCATCTGCGACACCCGCAACCACGGCGGCCTGGACCAGGCGGTGTACGCCTACGCCAGCGAGGACACCGAGTGGTGGCAGCAGCAGTTGGCCGGCGAGCTGAGCTTCGAGCTGGGCCCCGGCTCGCTGGGTGAGAACCTCACGTTGCGCGGCGTGGACGTCACCAACGCGGTGATCGGCGAGCGCTGGCGGGTAGGCGGGGCGATCCTGCAGGTGGCGGCGCCCCGGATCCCGTGCTCCACCTTCGCCAGCTACTGGAACGTCGACCGGCTGGTCAGGCGGTTCACCCAGTCCGGCCGGGTCGGGGCGTACCTGCGGGTGCTGACCGAGGGTGAGGTGGCCGCCGGTGACGAGGTCGCGGTGCTGGACCGGCCGGCGCACGGGCTGACCCTGGTGCAGACGCTGCGGGCGCTGACCGGTGACCGCAGCCTGGCCCCGAGGCTGCTCGCCGCCCCCGAACTGCCCGAGGACGTGCACCGGTCGGCCCGTAAGTGGCTCGCCGCGGCCGAGCGCTCAGCGGCCGCTGAGTCCCGCTAGCCGGCTGGCGCCACGCCTCAGCCGAGGCGCGCCGAGACCGGTCGGCGAGCGGCTGCGGGCATGGGTTCTGCTATCTCCGGTGCGGTCGTCGTCGGGCTCGCGCTAGCCTGTGACCTTGACGCCCGCACGACGTGTGGGCGTCAATCGTTTGCACTGAGACAATCTGGTACTGGCAGTGTGTGTACTGCCAGTGCGTTTCATCTTTGACAGAAGTAATGGGGTGTTGGAGTCATGCCGTCCGGCAAGGTGAAGTGGTTTGACGCCGAAAAGGGCTTCGGTTTTCTTGCCGACGACGAGGGCGCCGACGTGTTCGTGCACAAGGACGCCCTCCCGGCGGGGGTTCCCGAGCTCAAGCCCGGCCAACGGGTCGAATTCGGGATCGTGCAGGGGCGCAAGGGCAACCAGGCGCTGCAGGTCCGGCTGCTCGAGCCGATGCCGTCGGTGGTCAAGGCCACCCGCCGGCCGGCCGAAGAGATGACGCCGATCGTCGAGGACCTGATCAAGCTGCTCGACAAGGTGGGTAACGGCCTGCGCCGCGGGCACTATCCCGACCGGGCCGAGGGCAAGAAGGTCGCCACCCTGCTGCGGGCGGTGGCCGACAACCTGGAGAGCTGAGGCGGATCTGCGAGTTGCTCGCGGCGAGCCCCTCCGGATCGGTAGGTCCGGCGGCGAGCCACCCTGATCGGTGGCCGTCTAGCAGGGCGACACGCCGATCAGCACCCTGCTCAGCGGCCAACGACGGCGGCGAGCCGAGGTCGCGTCCGGGCGGCGAGTGGGGCAGCGCCGAAGGGTTCAGCGCAGCGGACCGAAGGCCGGCACCAGTCCGGCCTGGCGCGCCCGTCCCAGCAGCAGCTCGATCGCGGCGTAACCCTCCTCGCCCAGGTCCCGGCTGAAGGAGTTGACGTAGAGCTCGATGTGCTGGCGCTGGACGTCGGGGTCGAGCTCGTCGGCGTGCTCGGCCACGAACGCCGCCGAGGCGTCGGGATGGGCGAAGGCGTAGTCCACCGAGCGGCGCAGGACGTCGGTCAGCGCGGCGGCGTCGAGCTCGCGCCGGGCCAGGATGGCGCCGAGTGGAATCGGGTGCCCGGTGCTCTGCTCCCACCACTGCCCCAGATCGGCCAGCGCCCGCAGCCCGTAACGCGGGTAGGTGAAGCGGGCCTCGTGGATCACCAGGCCGGCGTCGAAGCGGCCGTCGCGCACCCCCGGCATGATCTCGGCGAACGGCGCCACCTCGATCGAGGCCGGGGACTGCCCGGCGCCCCACAGCCGCATCAGCAGGTAGGCGGTGGTGCGCTCGCCCGGCACCGCCAGCCGGGCCCCGTCCAGGTCGGTCCGGTCGTCGGCGGCCAGCACCAGCGGGCCGCAGCCCCGGCCCAGCGCGCCGCCGCAGGGCAGCAGCCGGTAGTCGGCCAGCAGCCAGGGCAGCGCGGCGTAGGAGACCTTGACGACGTCGAAGCGGCCCTGCTCGGCGGCGGTGTTGGTCACGTCCACGTCGGCGAAGGTGACCTCGGTGGCCGGAGCGCCCGGAATCAGCCCGTGCGTCCAGGCGTGAAAGATGAAGGTGTCGTTCGGGCACGGCGAGAACGCCAGCTTCAGCGCGGTCACCGGCCGGCCCCCGGCGACGAGCCGTCGGCCCGGATGTCCAGGGCGCGGATGTCCAGCGGCTCGGCGAGCAGCCGGCCGAAGGCGGCCCCCAACGCGGCCAGCGCGTCGGGGATCTGCCAGGACTCGCGATCACGCGGGCCGACCGGGTTGCTGATGGCGCGCAGCTCGACGAACGGCACCCCGGCCCGGTCGGCGGCCAGGCACACCCCGACACCTTCCATCGCCTCGGCGACCGCGTCGGGATGGCGGGCCAGCAGCTGATCGGCGCGCCGCCGGCTGCCGGTCACCGTCGAGACGCTCAGCACCGTCCCGGTGATCGCGCCGGTCCGGCGGCTGATCTCGGCGGCCAGGCCTGCCCGCACCGGATGCCAGACCGCACCCCAGCCGAGGTCGGCCATCGAGACGAAGCCGTCGGCGGTCTCGGCGCCGAGGTCGGCGTGCACCACGGCGTCGGCGACCACCACCGCGCCGACCGGGGCGGCCGGAAAGCCGCCGCCCAGGCCTGCCGACACCGCCAGGTCATAGGGCTGGCGCAGCAGGCAGCCGGTGCTGACCGCCGCCGCCACCGGGCCGACACCGCCGCTGACGACGTCGAGCAGGCCGGCCGAGGTCAGCGCGCGGTGCACCCGCAGGCCGTGCACGTCGCCGACGGCCGGTTGCCCGGCCAGCCCGGCCAGCACGGCGTCGCGCTCGGCCTCGACCGCGGTCACCACCAGGATCCTGAGCGAGGCGCTCATCGCTGCCGCAGCTGGACGCCGAGCAACCAGGTGGTGAGCTGGTTGGTCGGGCGCGGCACACTCACTCGCCGAGATTACCTTCGGCGGTCAGCGGGGTTCCGGCTGGCGTGGACCGGTGCCCTCTGAGCGCCCGCTCGTGCAGCGCCATGGTGATCGCCACGAACATCAGCACGCAGGCCGCCACCACGAAACCGAGCCGGCCGTTGCCGGCCGGCAACAGCAGCGCGATCGTCGCTCCCAGCACCCAGGACAGTTGCAGGAAGGTCTCCGAACGCCCGAACGCCGAGGACCGCAGCGATTCGGCCACGTCCCGCTGGATGATCGCGTCCAGCGACAGCTTGGACAGCGCGTTGGACACCGCGCTGACCAGCATCGCCGCGATCGCCACCGGAAAGCTGAACAGCACCGCGGTGGCCAGGCAGCCGATAGCCGCGGCGGAGGTGCACACCAGGATGATCAGGTCCGGACGGGCCATCCGCAGCCGGGTGCCGATGCCGGTGCCGACGAAGGTGCCGAACCCGCTGGCCGCCCCCAGCGCTCCCAGGCTGGCCACCGCCTGCCAGCCGTGTGACACCGACTCGATGTAGAAGACCAGGAACATGGTCAGGAAGCCGGCCAGCCAGCGCAGCGTCGACTCGCCCTGCAGCGCCACGATCACCGGCGGGGCGAAGCCGCGCCGGCTCCACTCGAGCAGCCGGCCGAACAGCCCGTGCGGCCGGCGCCGGTTGGCCCGGGCGGCGCGCAGGTCGCCCTTCATCCGCAGCGAGGCGGGCAGCGCGTCCACGATCTTGGGCAGCCGCAACGCCGAGATGCCGGTCAGCGTGAAGGCGGTGGCGGTGATCCACAGGCCGAGCGAGTAGGAGCCGGTGACCTTGATCACCACACCCACCAGCCCACCGCCGAGCAGCGCGGCGGCCAGGCCGAAGATCGACAGCCGGGCGTTGGCCTCGACCAGGGTCAGGTTGCTCGGCACCAGCCGCGGCGCGGCCGAGGACCTGATCACCGCGTAGGCCTTGGACAGCACCAGCGAGCCCAGCGCGGCCGGAAACAGCAGCAGCAGGTCGGTGAAGTGCATCGCCATCACGATCGCCAGGGCCGCCCGGCCGAACGCGGTGCCGGCCATCACCCAGCGCCGCCCGTGCTGCACCCGGTCCAGCGCCGGCCCGATCACCGGCGCCACCAGGGCGAACGGGGCCATCGTCATCAGCAGGTAGAGCAGCACGTTGCCGCGCTGGGCCTCGGACGGCGCGGAGAAGAACACCGTGCCGGCCAACGCGACGGTGACCATCGCGTCGGAGCCGTAGGACATCACCTGGTTCCAGATGAGCGCGGTCAGGCCGGACTCGCGGGCGCCGTCGGCCTGGCTGGCCGAGATCACCTTGTGGGTGACCAGCCGGGACAGGTAGCTGCTGCGGGCCAGCACCGCCCGGGTCACCGTGACGTTGCCGGTGTTCACCGGCCGGACCGACACCCGGGGCGCGGATCGCCGGCCCCTTCTGGCAGCGGGCGGGCTGTTCACCCGGCGGCGGGGATGGGAGTCATCGGACTCACGGGAGGCGCCGCGGGGATCGGGCTCATCGGACTCGCGCCCGCGGGGATCGGGGCCGCCGCGGGAATCGGGGTGCGGGGCGGGCTCGTGAGGAGCCCCTGAGCGAGCGGCGGCATCGGAGTAGGTGGGGGCGGAATAGCCGTCCCCACCCGCCTGCCCGGCCCAGGACGAACCGTCTCCCACCGTCACGGTTATATCCTGCCCCACCGCACCGGTCGATGCCCCGGCAATGTGCTCAGCTGCCCGTCGTGGTGCGACAATAGGTGGGTGACCGCTCCGAGCCCGTCGAGTCAACCTCAGACCGTTGACCCCGCCACCGCCGCGGCGGTGGAGCTGGCGCGGGCTGCCGCCGTCGAGATGGCCGGCTCCGACGTCGGCGAGCACCTCGGCGTGCACCCCGAAGGTGAGCTGGCCGCCACCCACGCCTTCGCCGCCTCGCTGCCCGGCTATGTCGGCTGGTTCTGGGCCGTCACCGTGGTGCGGGCGCCCGACTGCGAGCCGACGGTCGCCGAGGTGGTGCTGCTGCCGGGTGAGAACTCGCTGCGCGCGCCGGAGTGGGTGCCGTGGAGCCAGCGGGTGCAAGCCGGTGACCTCAGCCCCGGTGACCTGCTGCCGACCGCTCCTGATGACCCCCGGCTGGCGCCGGCCTACCTGCTCTCCGACGATCCCCAGGTCGAGCAGGTGTCCTTCGAGCTGGGCCTGGGCCGGGTCCGGGTGCTGTCCCGGCTGGGACGGCTGGAGGCTGCCGAGCGCTGGTTCGCCGGCTCGCACGGCCCGGACAACCCGATGGCCAAGCAGGCGCCGGGCAACTGTGGCACCTGCGGGTTCTTCCTGCCGCTGGCAGGTTCGCTGCAAGCCGCCTTTGGGGTGTGCGGCAACGAGGTGGTCGAGGCCGACGGGCAGGTGGTGTCGGTCGAGTACGGCTGCGGGGCGCACTCAGAGGTGGTGCTCGAGCCGGCAGCCGACGAGCTGGGCGAGGTCTTCGAGGACGATCTGATCGACCTGCTGCCCCGGGACTCTGACGGTTCTCAGGACCTCGACGGCGTCGAAGGCGGCCCGTCAGCCGAGCCAGCCGCCGAGCTCGGCGAGCAGGGCCTCGTCGACGTCGAGGCGGGCGCCGTCCAGGAATTCGACGGCGGCGACCCCCCGGATGCTGGACAGGCTGAGCACCAGCCGGGCGCGGCGGACCGCGACTAGCGGAACCGGCTCCAGCGCGACCGGCCAGCCGCGGTCCAGGGCGGCGTCCAGCAGCCGCCGACGGGTGATTCCGGGCAGGACGTTCTCTCCTAGCACCGGGGTTCGCAGCACGCCGTCCTGGCAGATCACGGCGACGTTGCCGCGGCTGGTCTCCAGCACCAGCTCGGCGCCGTCCGGGCCGGGCTCGGTGAACAGCGGCCAGCTGCCCGCGCGCTCCAGCCCGCTGAGCCAGTCGCGGTCGGCCCACTTGTGCCGCCAGCTGCCGGTGCGCCCGGCCTGGCGCCGCAGCGACACCGGATGGAAGCCCCGCGGCGCGGCAGCCACCTCGATCTCGGCAGCGCGCAGGCCGGGGCCGAAACGCAACCGCACCTGCTGCCGGCCGGTGCGCCCGGCCACCGCCTGGTGCAGGTGACGGGGCAGCTCAGCAGGCAGCCCGAGCCGGTACAGCTCCAGGCAGGATGCCTGCAGCCGGGACAGGTGATCGGCCAGCGCCACGATCCGGCCGTCCACCGCGAGCATGGTCTCGATGACGCCGTGCTCGGCCCGCACCACCGATGGCGCCGGCAGCGGCCGGTCCTCGGTCACCGCCGCGCCACCGAGGGCCAGCAGCGGCGCCGCCTTCACCAGGCATTCCTGCCATTCCTGCATCGGCACCGAATCGGCGGTGATCCCGCCACCGACGCCGAGTTCCACCCGGTCGCCGGAGATCTCGAACGTCCGGATCGCGACGTTGAACTCCGCCCGGCCCGGCAGGCCGGCGGATCGGGCCGGCAGCGGGCTCAGATAGCCGACCGCGCCGGTGAACACGCCGCGGTCGACGCCTTCGAGCTCCTCGATGAGCTGCTGCGCGCGGATCTTCGGCGCCCCGGTGACCGAGCCGGGCGGAAAGCAGGCCGTCAACAGGTCGGAGTCGGTGGCACCGGGGCTCAGCCGGCCGGTCACTTCCGAGACCAGGTGCCAGACGCCGGGAGCGGGCCGGACGCTGAGCAGCGTGGGGGTGTCGACGCTGCCGGGCAGGCAGACCCGGGACAGGTCGTTGCGCATCAGGTCCACGATCATCACGTTCTCGGCGCGGTCCTTGGCCGACTGGGCCAGGTCACGGGCCATCAGCTGATCGGCCAGCGCGTGATCGGTGACCGCTTGATCGACCGTCTGCTGATCGGTGACCGCGTGATCGGTGACCGCGTGATCGGTGACCGCCTGATCGGCGGCCGAGCCCAGCCTGCGCCGGGTGCCCTTGATGGGCGCGGTGCGCACCAGGTCGCCCTCCCGGCGCAGGAACAGCTCCGGCGAGAAGCTCACCACGGTCCGGTCCGGCGTCCGCACGAAGGCGGCGTAGCCCGGGGCCAGCCGGTCCAGCCCGGCCGCGAACAGCTCGACCGGCGAGCCGGTCAGTCGCGCCTGGAACCGGGCGCACACGTTGACCTGGTACAGCTGACCGGCCCGGATCGCGGCGATGGCCTGCTCCACCGCGGCGAGGTGGCGCTGCCGCGAGGTGCCGGTGAGGCAGCTGATCGCCGGTGGTAGCCGGACCGGCGGCGGCGCGGTGTCGCCGATCCGCTCGATCACGGCGGCCTGCTCGGCCAGCCGTTCGGCGGAGCCGCCCGCGATCGACTCGAGCCACCAGTCACCGCCGGCGTCGCGGCGCAGCACCTGCTCGAAGAGTCCGAACCAGGACGGGCCGGAGTAGCTCCACCAGCCGAACCAGCCGCCCCCGACGGCGCCCAGCTCGCCCGCGGACAGCTCGCCCAACTCGCCCGCGGACGACTCGCCAGTGGACAGCTTCTCACCGGACGGCTCAGCGGCACCGCCGATCAGCCGAGGATCGGTGACCACCCGGGTCGGGTTCCAGCAGATCAGGGGAGCCTGCCCGGCCCAGCGGCCGGCCAGGCAGACCAGCACCCTGGTGTCCAGGTCACCGGCGGCTGCCAGTGCTCGCAGCAGGTTCCCGGGGGCCGCTCGCAGCCGCAGCCGGCGCAGGACCAGTTCAGCCAAGCCGGCCTTCACCGGTGTGCTTGCGGACCAGCGGCAGCGCCACCAGGCCGAGCACCGTTCCGGCCAGCGCGGTCCACAGCCAGACCCGGTGCCCGTGCTCACCCAGCCAGGACCAGAACGGCAGCAGGACGACGAAGGCCAGGCCGAACGCGACGGTGCCGGCCAGCACCACCCGGCGGGCGTCGACGGCCATCATCTTGGTGCCGTCCACGCTGCTCGGGACCGGCCGCGGCTCGGCCTGCTCCGGCTGGGCCGGGTATGGCGGAGCCGGAGGGGTCGTCGAAGTGGCAGCCGGTGATCGGGGCTTGCCAGTCCTGCTCACAATTGGGCAGGCTACGCCACCGACCCCCAATCGTGACCGGGCACATTGCGCCTCATCCCGAGCCCCCCGACACCTGGAGCAGCATGCCGACCACCGCATCGAGCACCACCCGGCCGAGCTCCGGCCTGGACCGCTATTTCTCCATCACCGAACGGGGCTCGACGGTTTCGCGGGAGGTTCGCGGCGGCATCGTGACCTTCGTGGCGATGGTCTACATCGTGGTGCTGAACCCGCTGATCATCGGCACCGTCAAGGACGTCAACGGCAACTACCTCGGCGGCGGCCAGGCGCCGGCGCTGGCGGCGGTGGCGGCCGTGACCGCGCTGGTGGCCTGCGTCCTGACGATCGCGATGGGGCTGATCGGGCGCTATCCGTTCGCGCTGGCCACCGGGCTGGGGCTCAACGCCTTCGTGGCCTTCCAGGTGGCGACCCAGATGTCGTGGCCTGCCGCGATGGGCATGGTGGTGATCGAGGGCCTGGTGATCACCGTGCTGGTGTTGACCGGCTTCCGGGTGGCGGTCTTCCGGGCCATCCCGGCTCAGCTCAAGAGCGCTATCGCCGTCGGGATCGGGCTGTTCATCGCGCTGATCGGGCTGGTCGACGCCGGTTTCGTCCGGCGCGGAGCGGGTACCCCCGTCGAGATCGGCATCAGCGGGCACCTCAATGGCTGGCCGACCCTGGTGTTCGTGATCGGCGTGCTGCTGACCGCCGTGCTGATGGCCCGCCAGGTCCGCGGCGCGATCCTGATCGGCATCGTGGTCTGCACCGTGCTGGCGGTCATCGTCGAGGCGGTCGGCGACATCGGCTCGCAGACCGACGCCACCGGCAAGGTGGTCAATCCCAAGGGCTGGGCGCTGAACGTGCCGTCCTTCCAGGGCAAGGACTTCGGCATGCCGGACCTCGGCCTGATCGGGCAGTTCTCGCTCGGCGGCGGGTTCTCCGCGGTCGGGATCGTCGCGGCCGTGGTGATCGTGTTCGCCCTGGTGCTGAGCGACTTCTTCGACGTGATGGGCACCACCATCGGGCTGGCGCAGGAGGCCGAGCTGCTCGATGAGAACGGCCAGCTGCCCAACCTGCAGCCGGTGCTGCTGGTCGACGGTGTCGCCGCGATCGCCGGCGGTGTGACCGGAGCGTCCTCGGCCACCACCTACATCGAGTCGGCCGCCGGCATCGGCGACGGGGCGCGCACCGGGCTCGCCTCGGTGGTCACCGGGCTGCTGTTCCTGGTCACGGTGTTCCTGTCGCCGCTGGCCCAGTTCGTGCCGTCCGAGGCGGCCGCGCCGGCGCTGGTGGTGGTCGGCGTGCTGATGATGCGCCAGGTGCGCAACATCGACTTCCACGCCGTGGAGCTGGCGGTGCCGGCCTTCCTCACCATCGTGCTGATGCCGTTCACCTACTCGATCGTCAACGGGGTGGGCGCCGGCTTCGTCAGCTACGTGGTGCTGCAGGCCGCCGTCGGCAAGGCCCGGGTGGTGCACCCGCTGATGTGGGGGGTGGCGGCCTTCTTCGCGGTCTACTTCGCACTTGAGCCGCTCAAGACGCTGTTCGGCATCAGCTGAGCCGGGCGGGCGGTGGTGACTGCCATTTTTGTTAGCTAGGCTAAAAATGTGAGTCAGACGCTGCCCGACCATGCCCAGCTCGCCTCCGCGCTGCGACTGTCCTTGCTGCGCGCCGCCCGCCGGCTCCGCGCCCAGCGGGTGAACACCGCCGCCACGCTGTCCCAGCTTTCGGCGCTGGCCACCATCTGCAAGTCCGGTCCGCTCAGCGCCGGCGAGATCGCCGCGATCGAGCGGGTCCAGCCGCCGTCGATGACCAAGATCCTGGCTTCGCTGGAGCACTCGGGCTGGATCGAGCGCACCTCCCAGCCGGAGGACCGGCGGCAGTCGATCATCGCTATCACCCCGGCCGGACGCGACCTGCTGGCCGAGGAGACCAGGGCCCGGGACGAGTGGCTGGCCAACCGGCTGGTCGAGTTCTCGGCCGAGGACCTGCGCAAGCTCGGTGAGGCGGTCGAAGTCCTGGACAGGCTGGGCTCTGAGTGACGGCGGCGCGCGTTCCAGGCGCCGATGCCGACGAGCCCGCCGCCGAGGTGGGCCTGGCGCCGGTGAGCCCGGCCCCGGCCGCTCCGGTTCCGACGCGCCGGGGTAACTGGCCGAGCCCGTTGCGCTCGCTGGCGGTCCACAACTACCGGTTGTATTTTTTCGGCCAGTTCATCTCGCTGACCGGCACCTGGGCGCAGATGATCGCGCAGGACTGGCTGGTGCTGCAGCTGACCGACTCGGGAATTGCGCTGGGGATCGTCACCGCACTGCAGTTCCTGCCCGCTTTGCTGCTTTCCCTCTACGGGGGAGCGCTGGCCGACCGGCTCGACAAGCGCAAGCTGATGCTGGCCACCCAGGCCGGGATGGGACTCACCGCGCTGGCATTGGGGCTGCTCGATGTCGGCGGCGTCGTGGCGCTCTGGCATGTCTTCGCGCTGGCCGGGCTGCTGGGAGTGTTCTCAGCACTGGACGGGCCGGTCCGGCAGGCCTTCGTGGTGGAGATGGTCGGACCTGCCGACCTGCCGAACGCGGTGGCGCTGAACTCCATGAACTTCAACCTGGGCCGGATGATCGGCCCGGTGGTCGCCGGCCTGGTGATCACCGCGTTCGGCACCGGCTGGGCGTTCCTGCTCAACGCGGTGTCCAGCATCGCGGTGTTGCTCGGGCTGGCCCTGATGCGGTCGGCCGAGCTGATCTCCAGCGAGCCGGTGCGGCGCCGCCCCGGGCAGTACCGGGCGGCGGTCCGTTACGTGCGCACCCGAGCCGACCTGATGCTGCCGATGCTGCTGATCTTCATCGTCGGCACCTTCGGGATGAACTTCCAGATCAACATCGCCCTGCTGGCCAAGCAGGTGTTCGCTCGCGACGCCGCCTCGTTCGGGCTGCTGTCGACGATGCTGGCCGTCGGCGCCACCCTCGGAGCGCTGGTCTCGGCCACCCGCCGCAACCGGCCGACCCCACGGTTCCTGATCGGCGCCGCGCTGGCCTTCAGCGTGGCCGAGCTGCTGGCCGGGCTGATGCCGAGCTTCGAGCTGACGGCGGTGGCGCTGGTCCCGGCCGGCTTCGCCATGATCGTCCTGGCCCAGTCGGCCAATGCCACCGTGCAGCTGGGGGTCGAGCCGACCGTGCGCGGCCGGGTGATGGGCCTCTACATCCTGTGTTTCATGGGCGGCACCCCGATCGGCGCGCCCTTCGTGGGCTGGATCGCCGAGCTGTTCGGCCCGCGCTGGGGGATGCTGGGCGGCGCCCTGGTCTGCCTGGTCGCCACCCTGGTGGTGGCCGGCTACCTGCTCCGCCGCCGGAACGGCTCGGATGAGGTGGCCGAACCGGCTGCCGGTGCCGCGTCCGGTTCAGGATGAGCGGTTCAGGATGAGCGGTTCAGGATGAGCGGCTCAGGGCCGGACCGGGTGCTGATCTCCGACGCGGCCGATCCGCGGCTGGCGGACTTCCGGGACCTGATGCAGGCCGACGGCTCGGCGCTGCGGCGGGGCGTGGTGATCGCCGAGGGCGTCAACGTGGTGCAGCGGCTGGCCCGGTCGGGCTACCGGATCCGGGCCGTGGTCGGCGTGCCGGCCAAGCTCGACGCGCTGGCGCCGGTGCTGGCCGGGCTGGGCGTCGCGGTGTACGAGCTGGACAAGTGGACGCTGTCGGACGTGGTCGGCTTCCGGGTGACCCGGGGCGTGCTGGCCGCGGTGGACCGGCCCCCGCCGGTGGCCGCCGAGTCCCTGATCGCCGCCGGCAACCGGTTCGTGGTGCTGGAGTCGATCAACGACTACGAGAACCTCGGCTCGGTCTTTCGCAACTGCGCCGCGTTCGGTGTCGACGCGGTGCTGCTGGACCCGCGCTGCGCCGACCCGCTGTACCGGCGCAGCGTCCGGGTCTCGATGGGTCACGTCTTCGGGGTCGGCTTCGCGGTGCTCGGCGAGCCGTGGCCGGCCTCGCTGGGACTGCTGCGCGGCGCCGGCGTGCGGTTGCTGGCGATGACGCCGCGGCCGGCGGCCATTGCCCTGAGCCGGGTGGCGGTCCCGGATCGCTGGGCGCTGCTGCTGGGCGCCGAAGGCCCGGGGCTGTCGGAGGCCGCGCTGGCCGCCGCCGACGAGTGGGTCCGGATCCCGATGGCGGACGGGGTGGACTCGCTCAACGTGGCGACGGCCGGCGCGGTGGCGCTGGCGCAGCTGACCGGCTGAGGCCGACGGATCAGCTCCGGCGCCTCAGCGCTTCACCGGCCGCGATCGGTCAGGCGTTTGAAGGTACGTATCGTCCGGACGGCTGTGCCGTCAGCACCACCAGCCGCACCAACGGTCGACGTAGGCGGCCGCGGTGTGGGTCGCGGTGGCCCCGTCCTGGGTGAGGGTGACCGACACCGTGATCTGGTGCGAGCTGGCTTGCACTCGCACCTTGCAGAAGCTCTGGGTCGGCCCGCATCCCGCGTAGATCCTGCTCTGATAGAGCGCTGGCACCGCCCAGTCGTACGTCGAAGGGCTGGTCTCGCCTCTTACCGAGAACTCGACGTTGACATAGCCGCCAGTGGCGCCGCCCCAGCATTCGGGAGCCCAGTACGAGTCCTCGCCGGGGGTGACCCAGCAGCCGAGCCACTCTTCACCCAATGCCGAGGCGTGGGTGGCCGAAGGCACCATCAACCCCAGGGTCGCTACGAGCGCAGCGAGCGAGACCAGCAACTTACGCACCATAGGATCTCCTTAAGGACGAATCAGGGGATTAGGATATTTACTCCCTCCGCACCTGGTTGTCCATAGCTCACACGGGTAGCGGACCCGCCCTCGCTTTCTGTCGACACCGTTGACACCCGGCGACCGGCCGAGTACGGGTTGTGGGGCCTACTGCTCACCCCTGGGGGTCCCGAAGTGAATTCTCGTCTGCTCACGACAGCGGTGGCGGTCACGGCGTTGACCGCCACCGCACTCGTCTCCACCGGCTCGACGGCCACCGCCAAGCCGTCCAAGCCCAGCTACTCCAAGATGCCGGTGGCCACCGGCAGCGGCGGAGCGGTCGCCTCGGCCGAGTTCAACGCAAGCAAGGCGGGCATCGAGATCCTGAAGTCCGGCGGCAACGCCGTCGACGCCGCGGTCGCGGTGGCCAGCACGCTCGGGGTGACCCAGCCGTTCGTGGCCGGCCCGGGCGGCGGCGGGTTCATGATGATCTACCTGGCCAAGACCAAGGAGATCATCACCATCGACGGCCGCGAGACCTGCCCGGCGGCCTGCACCCCGACCCTGTTCATCGACCCGAGCACCGGCAAGCCGTACCCCTTCCAGGACGCCCGCATCTCGGGGCTGTCGGTCGGCGTGCCGGGAATGGTCGCCACCTGGGCCAAGGCGGTCGAGGACTACGGCAACAAGAGCCTGCGCGCCAACCTCAAGCCCGCCATCGAGATCGCCAAGCGCGGCTTCCCGGTCACCCTGGACTTCCACCAGCAGGAGCAGAAGGCGCTGACCGCGCTGCAGTCCTTCACCAGCAGCCGCAAGCTGTTCCTCACCCCCGAGGGCCAGCCGCTGCCGGTCGGGTCCAGGTTCCGCAACCCCGACCTGGCCCGCACCTACCAGCGGTTGGCCAGTCACGGTGCGGACTACTTCTACGAGGGCCGGCTGGCTGAGGAGATCGCCCGCACGGTGCAGCGGCCGCCGGTCCACCCCGGCACGCCTGTCACCGTCCGCCCGGGCATCATGACCGAGCGCGATATCGAGAACTACGTCGCCAAGCTGCGGACGCCGACCCACGTCAAATACCGGGGCCTGGACGTCTACGGCATGGCGCCGCCGTCCAGCGGTGGCCTGACCACCGGCGAGGCGCTCAACATCCTCAGCACCTGGAACCTGTCCACCGAGCCACGGGCCCGGGCGCTGTTCCATTACCTGGAGGCGTCCCGGCTGGCCTTCGCCGACCGCAACGCCTACATCGGCGACGCCGACTACGAGCCCGTCCCGCAGGCCGGCCTGCTCGACCCGGCCTACGCCGCCACCCGCAGCTGCCTGGTGGGCGAGACCGCGCTGACCTCACCGGTCGCGCCGGGCAAGCCGTTCCCGCCCTACACCGGCTGCTCGGCCCCCACCGCCGCGCAGCACCCGGTGCACGAGGGCACCCAGACCAACCACCTGGTCACCGCTGACAAGTGGGGCAACATCGTCAGCTACACCAACACCATCGAGCAGCTGGCCGGCAGCGGCATCACGGTGCCGAACCGTGGCTTCCTGCTGAACAACGAGATGACGGACTTCGACTTCGCCCCGTCGTCGCCCGGCGTCTACAACCCGAACCTGCCCGCGCCGGGCAAGCGGCCGCGGTCGAGCATGAACCCGACCATCGTCCTCAAGGACGGCGCGCCGTTCTTCACCGTCGGCTCGCCGGGTGGCGCGACCATCATCACCACCGTGCTGCAGATCCTGATCAACCGGATCGACTTCGGGATGAGCCTGCCGCAGGCGATCGCCGCGCCGCGGGCCAGCCAGCGCAACGGCGCGCTGACCGACGCCGAGCCGGCCTTTTTGGCCACCCCGGAGGCGCAGCAGCTGACCGCGCGGTACGGCGAGCAGTTCCGGCAGCAGACCGGGCCGGTGCTGCCGCGCGACCAGTACATCGGTAACGCCACCGGCATCGAGTTCCTGCCGGGCAACCGGTTCACGGCCGCGGCCGAGCCGGTGCGCCTCGGTGGCGGGTCCGCGCTGGTGGTGCGCCCGTAGCGACGGCAGGGACGTAGCCACGGGAGGGACCGGCCGGGGTTCCGGCCGGTCCCTCCCGCTCCCCCCTACTTCAGGGACCGGAAGAACGTCCGGATGTCGCCGATGAGCAGCTCCGGCTGCTCCAGGGCGGCGAAGTGGCCGCCCCGGTCGAACTCGGTCCAGTGGCACAGCGTCGGCAGGTCACGGTCGGCGAAGCGGCGGATCGGCACGAACAGATCGTGCGGGAACACCGCGACGCCGAACGGAACGGTGGGTGGCGGAGGCACGTTGCCGGCCGCCATCTGACGAATGCCCTCGGCGCCCTCGTAGTAGAAGTTGGCGGCCGAGCTCGCGGTCTTGGTGAACCAGTAGAGGGCGACGTTGGTCAGCAGCGCGTCGCGGCTGACCGCGCCCCCGGGAGCGTTGGGGTCGACCCACTCCTGGAACTTCTCCCCGATCCAGGCCAGCAGGCCGACCGGCGAGTCCTCCAGGCCGTACCCGAGCGTCAGGGGCCGGGTCAACATGATCTTCATGTAGCCGGACAGGTCGGCGTCGAACTGGGCCAGCCTGCCAAGCCGGGCCATGTCGGTCTCGCTGAGGTCGACCATCTCGGCCGGATCGCCGGACGGAAAGGTCATGAGCATGTTGACGTGCACCCCGACCACCCGGTCCGGGTACGCGCGCCCGATCTGGGTCGAGATCACCGCGCCCGCGTCGCCGCCCTGGACGCCGTAGGAGCTGTAGCCGAGCCGGCCCATCAGCTCGGCCCAGGCGGCCGCGACCCGCGGCACGTCCCAACCGATCCCGCTGAGCGGGCTGGAGAATCCGAAGCCGGGAATCGACGGGACCACCAGGTGGAATGCGTCCGCGGCGTCGCCGCCGTGGGCGCGGGGGTCGGTGAGCGGGCCGATGATGTCGGCGAACTCCACGAAGGAGCCGGGCCAGCCATGGGTGAGCAGCAGCGGCTGCGCGTCCGGCTCCGGCGACTCGATGTGCAGGTAGTGCACCGTCTGCCCGTCGATGTCGGTCAGGTACTGCGGAAAGCGGTTCAGCGCAGCCTCGGCGGCGCGCCAGTCATAGCCGTTGCGCCAGTAGTCGGCCAGTTCGCGCAGGTGCTTCAACTCCACGCCGCGTTCCGAACCGGCGCCCGGGATCTCGTCGGGCCACCGGGTGGCGGCGATGCGGCGGTGCAGGTCGTCGATGTCGTCCTGCGGAATCTCGATGGTGAACGGGCGCATAGTCACTCTCTTTCGGTTGTCTCAGTCGCCGGACGGTCCGGCTGGCGCCAGGGGTCAGGTGAGCAGCCGGTGCCGCTCGGCTTCGACCGCCTCGTAGCGCGCCTTGATGTCGTTGCTGTCAAAAGGTGACGTGGTCGTGGTCGGCCAGGATGCTCAAGTCCGGTGGTCGATGCTGTCGCGTCCCGACTCTGGCGGATCAGTCAGGTCACGGCAGCTTTCGTAGTGCGCACTTGACTGATCGCTGTGGGCGAACGGCGGGTCGAAACAAAGCGCGTCCTCACCAGGTTGAGTCGGTGTGGCTCAAGTTTTCCCTGGGCCCGCTCAGAGTGAGGACGAGAATGGCTGAGACTTCCGCACTACCCATGCTTGCGCTGGACGACGTGGTGGTGCTGCCCGGGATGGTCGTCCCGGTTCCGATGTCGGACCCCGAGGCGCGCGCCGCGGTCGAGGCCGCTCAGGCCTCCACCGGCGCCGCCTCCGGCGCGAGCGAGCAGGCGCGGGTGCTGCTGGTGCCCCGGCTGGACGGCAAGTACTCCGGCTTCGGCACCATCGGGGTGATCGAGCAGGTCGGCCGGCTGCCCGGCGGCGAGCACGCTGCCGTGGTCCGTGGCACCCGGCGCGCCAAGATCGGCACCGGCACCACCGGTCCCGGCGCGACACTCTGGGTGGAGGCCACCGAGCTGGTGGTCCCGTCCGGCGACGCGCGCGAGCTCGCCGAGCTGGCGCGCGACTACAAGTCGATCGCGACCAGCATCCTGCAGCAGCGGGGCGCCTTCCAGTTCATCGACACCGTGCGGTCGATGACCGACCCGGCCGCGCTGGCGGACCTGGCCGGTTACGCCGGCTACCTGAGCAACGAGCAGAAGGTCTGGCTGCTGGAGACCGCGGACGTGGCGATGAGGCTGCGCAGGCTCCTCGCCTGGGGCCGGGAGCACCTGGCCGAGCTGGATGTCGCCGAGACCATCCGCAAGGACGTCCAGGAGGGCATGGACAAGCAGCAGCGGGAGTTCCTGCTGCGCCAGCAGCTGGCCGCGGTCCGCAAGGAACTGGCCGAGCTGAACGGCGCGACGGCTGGCGAGGAGCAGGACTACCGGGCTCGGGTGGAGGCCGCCGACCTGCCGGAGAAGGTGCATGCCGCGGCCCTGGCCGAGGTGGACAAGCTCGAGCGCACCTCCGACCAGTCGCCGGAGGTGAGCTGGATCCGAACCTGGCTGGACACCGTCCTGGAGCTGCCCTGGAACACCCGGACCGAGGACTCGTACCAGATCAGCGAGGCGCGGGCGGTGCTCGACGCCGACCACGCCGGCCTGGACGACGTCAAGGAGCGGATCGTGGAGTACCTGGCGGTGCGCCGCCGGCGGGCCGACCGTGGCCTCGGCGTGATCGGAGGGCGGCGCAGCGGCGCGGTGCTGGCGCTGGTCGGGCCGCCCGGGGTCGGCAAGACCTCGCTGGGCGAGTCGGTGGCCCGCGCGATGGGCCGCAACTTCGTCCGGGTCGCCCTGGGCGGAGTGCGGGACGAGGCCGAGATCCGCGGCCACCGGCGCACCTACGTCGGAGCGCTGCCCGGCCGGATCGTGCGGGCTATCAAGGAGTCCGGATCGATGAACCCGGTGGTGCTGCTGGACGAGATCGACAAGGTCGGCTCGGACTACCGCGGCGACCCGACCGCGGCGCTGCTCGAGGTGCTGGACCCGGCGCAGAACCACACCTTCCGTGACCACTACCTCGAGGTCGAGCTGGACCTGTCCGACGTGCTGTTCCTGGCGACCGCCAACGTGCTCGACTCGATTCCCGGGCCGTTGCTGGACCGGATGGAGCTGGTGCGACTGGACGGCTACACCGAGGCCGAGAAGGTCACCATCGCCCGGGACCACCTGCTGCCCCGGCAGCTGGAGCGGGCCGGACTGACACCCACCGAGGTGAGCTTCACCGACGAGGCGCTGAGCCGGCTGGCGAGCGAGCACAGCCGCGAGGCCGGTGTGCGCGACCTGGAGCGGTTGATCGCCCGGGTGCTGCGCAAGATCACCGCCCGCGCGGCGCTCGCCGAGGACGGCGCGGTGTCGGGCGAGCCGGTCACGGTGCGCCCGGAGGACCTGCGCGACTACCTCGGCCGGCCCCGGCACACCCCGGAGACCGCCGAGCGCACCGCGGTGCCCGGGGTGGCGACCGGCCTGGCGGTGACCGGCGCCGGTGGCGACGTGCTGTTCGTGGAGGCGTCGCTGGCCGACGCCGAGACCGGTTCCACGGAGCTGCGGCTCACCGGCCAGCTCGGCGAGGTGATGAAGGAGTCGGCCCAGATCGCGCTGTCCTACCTGCGCTCGCACGGGGCGTCGCTGCGACTGCCGGTGTCCGAGCTGGCCGACCGCGGGGTGCACATCCACTTCCCGGCCGGCGCGGTGCCCAAGGACGGCCCGAGCGCCGGGATCACCCTGACCACGGCGCTGGCCTCGCTGCTGTCGGGCCGGCTGGTGCGTTCGGATGTCGCGATGACCGGCGAGGTCTCACTGACCGGGCGGGTGCTGCCGATCGGCGGGCTGAAGCAGAAGCTGCTGGCCGCGCACCGGGCCGGCATCAGCACCGTGTTGATCCCCAGCCGCAACGAGCCCGATCTGGACGAGGTGCCCTCCGAGGTGCGCGACGCGCTCACGGTGCACCTGGTCAGCGACGTGCGCGAGGTGCTGGAGCTGGCGCTGGAGCCGGTCGGCGGGGCGGTCAGCGAGCACGCCGCCGCCTGAGCGCGCGCCGCCTGAGCGCGCGCCGCCTGAGCGCGCGCCGCCTGAGCACGCGCCGCCTGAGCGCGCGCCGCCTGAGCGCGCGCCGCCTGAGCGCGCGCCGCCGAAGCTCACCGCCGCCTGAGCTCCCCTGGGCTGGAGCAACACGCTCCGGCAGGGGAGCTCAGGCTCCGGTGGCCGCGGCCAGCAACTGGGTGCGGGCTTGCATGACCGGCGCCTCCACGTTGCACAGCACCACGACGGACAGGTCCGCCGCGGACAGCCGCTGGACGACCGCGGTCACGCCCGGGTCGCCGCCGTTGTGCCCGAAGCACCCGCCGAGCAGGTACACGCCGTAGCCGTACTCGACCCCTGGGTCGACGGTGGCGCGCGCCGTCAGCATCTCCTCCCGCAGCGCGGGCCCGAACAGCGAGCCGTCGTCGTAGGCGCGCAGGAACCGGTCGAGGTCCGCGGCGGTCGAGTGCGCCCCGCCGTCCCCGCCGCCGACGACCGGCGTGGCGTGCACGTTGGTGCGCCACGGCTGGTCGGCCGAGGCTCGCTCCAGGTATCCGATGGCGACGTCGGGCCGCACGTCGTCGGAGCGGAAGTAGCCGCTCGCGGTCATGCCCGCGGGTCCGAGCACCCGCTCGCCGACGGCCTCGAGAAACGGCTGCCCGGTCAGCTCCTCGACGATCAGCGCGAGGACGATGAAGCCGGCGTTCGAGTACTGCCAGGGCCCGCCCGGCGGCCGGTAGGGCTCCAGGTCGCCGAACATCGGCAGGAAGTCCGCCGGCCGCAGCATCGCGGCCACCGGCCGGTCCGTCCATAGCGCGCCGTAGTCGAAGTCCTCGTCCTCCTCCTCGGCGTAGTCGGCGATGCCCGAGGTGTGGCTGAGCAGGTGGTGCACGGTCACGTCCGGCCGCAGGGTGGCCGGCCGGCGGTCCGCGGGCAGCACCGACACCACGGGCGTGTCGAAGGCGACCCGGCCGTCCCGGACCAGCGTGGCGACCGCCGCCGCGGTGAACATCTTCGACACCGACGCCAGCGCGAACCGGGTCTGCGGGGTGATCGGCACCGAGTCCGACCTGTTCGCCATGCCGTAGCAGCCCTCGAACTCGACGACCCCGCCGCGGCGGACCGCGGCGATGCCGGAGAAATCCCGCTCCTCGACCCAGGAACGGAGCTGGGCGTCCACCGGGTCGAAGGCGTCGGTCATGCCCAGACTGTCCCGCGCCGGTCAACCGGATTTGGGCGGTCAGTGAGGAAGGAGCCGGCCCGAGGTTGGAGCAGCCGGCCCGCTCAGACCAGCGAGTCGAGCCAGGCGGTGTGCAGCGCGGCGTACCGGCCGTCCACGGTGGCGATCAGGTCGGCCGGGGTGCCGTCCTCGACGACCCGGCCGGCGTCGAGCACCAGCACCCGGTCGGCGATCGCCACGGTCGAGAGCCGGTGGGCGATGATCAGGGCGGTGCGCCCGCGCAGCACCGTGCGCAGCGCCTGCTGCACCGCCCGCTCGGTCGGGATGTCGAGGCTGGAGGTGGCCTCGTCCAGGATCAGCACCGCCGGATCGGCCAGAAAGGCGCGGGCGAACGCGATCAGCTGCCGCTGGCCGGCCGACAGCCGGCCGCCGCGCTTGCGGACGTCGGTGTCATAGCCGGCCGGCAGCCGCCGGATGAACTCATCGGCTCCGACCGCCCGGGCCGCCTGCTCGATCTCGGCCCGCGACGCGTCCGGCCGGCCGAAGGCGATGTTGTCGGCCACCGAACCCGAGAACAGGAAGCCGTCCTGGGTGATCATCACGACCGCGGTGTGCAGGTCGAGGTCCGACAGCTGGTTCAGAGCCACCCCGTCCAGCAGCACCTGACCCTCGGTGGGGTCATAGAACCGGCTGATCAGCTTGGCGATGGTGGTCTTGCCGGCGCCGGTGGCGCCGACCAGCGCCACGGTCTGGCCGCTGGCGATGCACAGGTCGAGCTCGTGCAGCACGGTGACCGGCCGCTCCGCCCCCGGGTCGTAGCTGAACCTGACCGAGTCGAAGCGGACCTCGCCGGCGGTGGGGTGGGGCAACGGCGCCGGGGTCACGGGCTCGGGGACCGCCGGCTCCTCGGCCAGCACCAGCGCCAGCTTCTCCATCGCCGCGGTCGCTGACTGCAGCGAGTTGTAGAAGATCGCGACGTCTTCCATGGGGCCGTAGAACTCCCGCAGGTAGAGCAGGAACGCGGTCAGCACGCCGAGCGCCAGGCCGCCCTGAGCCACCCGGTAACCGCCCGCGAAGAGCACCGTCACGGTGGCGACGTTGCCGATCAGGGTGACTCCGGGGATGAAGATCGTGTGCAGGTCGAAGACCTTGCGGTTGGCGTCGCGGTAGTCGGTGTTCAAGCCCTCGAAGATGGCGTCGTTACGGGGCTCGCGGCGGAACGCCTGCACCGCCCGGATGCCGTTGAGGGTCTCGACGAACTGCACGATCAGCAGCGCCACGGTCTCGCGGGTGCGGCGGAAGGCCACCGTCGAGTGCGCCGAGAACCACCGGAACAGCACCAGCAGCGGGAACAGCGCGGCCAGGGCGATCAGGGCCAGCCAGGGGTCGAGCACCAGCATCACGATCGAGATCACCACGATGTTCAGCAGCGCGAGCAGCAGGCCGTCCAGGCTGGAGTCCAGCAGCTCGCGCAGGGTGTCGATGTCAGAGGTGAGCCGGCTGATCACCCGGCCCGAGGTGAACCGCTCGTGCCAGGAGACGCTCAAGCGCTGGGTGTGGTCGAAGACCCGGCGGCGCAGGTCGAACAGGACCGCCTGGCCGACCACGCCGGTCCGGCGCAGGAAGATCCACTGCAGGATCCCGGACGTGGTGGCGGCGGTGACCAGCGCCCCGGTCAGCTGCATCAGGGTCCGGTAGTCGCCGTCCAGCGCGTCGGGCAGGCCGTGGTCGATCGCCATCCCGATCAGCAGCGGCGCCGCCATCGTGGTGAGCACCTGGCCGATCACCAGGATCAGCAGGATGATGACCTGGCGCCGGTAGGGCCGGATCAGCTCGAACAGCAGCCGCCGGGCCTCGGGGTTCAGGCGCGGCCGGCCCTCGGGCACCTCGACCTGCTCGTCCTCGGCCTCCTTGCGGTCATACCTGCCGCGCCACTGCACGACCGGCACCGCCGCCGGCTGCTCCGCGCCCGTCGCGCCGGACAGCTCCACGCCCGCCGCGCCGGACAGCTTGGCGTCGAGTGGCTTGGCGTCGGGTGGCTCGGTGCTCATACCCGGGCCTCCTCGACGTGCTGGGTGGCGTCCGGGGGAAGGTCGACGGAGCCGTCCTGGGACAGCAGGCTGCGGTAGGTCCGGTTGGTGGCCATCAACTCGCTGTGGGTGCCGACCGCGGCGATCCGGCCGCCGTCCAGCAGCGCGACCCGGTCGGCGAGCAGCACCGTCGAGGCGCGGTGGGCCACCACCAGGGCAGTGGTCGCGCCCAGCACCCGGCGCAGCGCCTTCTCGACCTGGGCCTCGGTGTGCACGTCCAGCGCCGACAGCGGGTCATCGAGCACCAGCACCCGGGGCCGGCCGAGCACGGCCCGGGCCAGCGCCAGGCGTTGCCGCTGGCCACCCGACAGCGACAGGCCCTGCTCGCCCACCCGGGTCTCCAGGCCGTAGGGCAGCTCGTGGACGAAGCCGGCCTGCGCGATCTCGATGGCCTCGGCGATCTCGTCGTCGGTGGCCTCGGGGCGGCCGAGGCTGAGGTTCTCACGCACGCTGGCTGAGAACAGGGTGGCCTCTTCGAAGGCGGTGCTGACGGTGCGGCGCAGTTCCTCCAGCCGGAGCCGGCTCACCGGCACGCCGTCGATCAGGACCGCGCCGCCGGTCACGTCGTGCAGCCGGGAGACCAGCGAGGTCAGCACGGTCTTGCCCGATCCGGTGGAACCGACCAGGGCCATCGTCTCGCCCGGCGCGATGTCGAGGTTCAGCTCATGCAGGGTGTCGGCGGCCGCGCCCGGGAACCGGAAGCAGACGTTGTCGAAGCGCAGCTGGGCCGGCTGGCTCCACGGCGCGCTGATACGCGCCGGCTCCGCCGGGTCGGTGATGTCGCTGGCGGTGTCGAAGACCTCGAACAGCCGGGCGGTCGCCGCGACGGTCTCCTCGGTGCCGGCGATCAGCCAGCCCATCGCCATCAGCGGCCAGTTCAGCCGCAACTGCAGGGTGATGAACGCCACCAGGTCGCCCTGGCTGAGCGAGCCGCGCCCGACTGCCAGGATCCCGAAACAGGTCACGCCGGCCAGCACCAACTGCGGGTAGGTGCCGATGATCGTCCACAGGGTGGCCAGCGTCCGGTTCTTTCCCAGCTCGGCCTCGCGCAACCGGCTGGCGTCGCCGGTGAAGGTGCGCAGCAGCTGGCCGCGGCGGCCGAAGGACTTGATCACCCGGATTCCCAGCACCGACTCCTCGACGCCGGTGGCCAGGTCACCGGTCAGGTCCTGTGCCTTGCGGGCCTCGATGTTGTAGCGCCGCTCGTAGTGCCGGGTGACCACGGCCAGCGGCATCATCACCACGCAGACGCCCAGGCCCAGCAGCGGGTGCAGCTTGATCATCATCGCCAGCACCACCACGATGACGGCCAGGTTGGCCACCACGAAGACGGCCATGAAGCCGACGAACCGGCGCAGCATGCTCAGGTCGCTGGTCACCCGTGACAGCAGCTGGCCCGAGGGCCACCGGTCGTGGAAGCTGACCGGAAGGCGCTGCAGGTGCTGGTAGAAGTCACGGCGCAGATCGGTCTCGATGGCCAGTGACGAGACGTTCATCGCCCACCGCCGGACACCGAAGAGCACCGCCTCGAGCACCCCGAACAGCAGCGCCAGCCCGATCAGCGGGTACATCCCGGACGGCTCGCCGCGGGCGATCGGGCCGTCGATCAGGGCGGCGGTGATGATCGGAAGGATCGACTGGACGACCATTGCCATGGTGGCGATGACCAGCATGAAGATCAGGTAGCCGCGGTAGGGGCGCAGCCAGGGCCACAGGCGCAGCAGGCCGCGTACCGAAGCGTGCGAGGCGGCCTCAAGGCCGGTCGCTGGTGCCTCGTTCGCCGCGGATGTCACGGTGACTCACCCTACGACGGCGCCCTGACAACGGGCCAATGGTTTTAGACCCGGTTCAGGTGCCCGGCAGGCCCCCTCAGCCGCCCTCAGCCAGAGAGCCAGTCAAAGGGTCAGTCTGATTTGTGCCGAACGCCGAGCAGGATGTCGTCCCAGGACGGCATCCGGGGCTTCTCGCCGGATCGCCGGCCTCGCTTGTTCTGCCCGTCACCGGCGCCCGTCCGCGCGCTGACCAGGTCGCTGTCGCCGCCCGCGTCCTCAGCCTCGGCGCTCTGGTCCTCGGCCGCGGGCATCGCCGTGGCGGTGTTGCCCCGACCGGAAGGCGCCGGCTTGAACAGCTCCTCGGCGGGGACGAAGTCCGGCTGCTCGAAGTCCGGCTGCTCGAAGCTGGGCGAGTCCGTGATCTCGGGCGCGGCCGGCTCGGGCGCGGTGGTCGGAGCCTGACCGCTCCCCGGCGCGACCATCTCGGAGCTCGCGCCGTCGCGGGCCTCGCCGCTGGGCCGCTGAGCCCGGTGCCGCGGCGGGGTGCTGGTCGCCGCCTTGTCGCGGCCGGCCTCGAACGGCAACGGCGGCTCGTGCCAGGGCTGCTGCTCGAAGGCGTCCTGGTCGAACAGCTCGTCCTCGGTGTGGATCGGAACCGGTCGGGTGTGGGCCTTCTGCCGGCGTGACGGGGGCCGGACTGCCCCACCGGTCTCCTGCTGGCGCGCCGGCGCGTCGGCCCGGCCGGGATTGGGCACCGCGGTCAGGCGCGGCGGCGGCGCGGCGTCCCAGTCCGGCGCCCACTCAGCCGGGTCCGCGACCGGCTCGGGCGCCGGCGGTGGGGGCAGCAGCGCCTGCACCGGCCGGTCCGAGAGCAGGTCGGCGGCGATGTCGTCCAGCGCCGAGACGGTGCGGTTCACCAGCGCGAAGGAGAACTTCGCCAGCACGTCGCGCTCGTGCGAGCTGAACTTCGAGGTGACCGTCCAGCCGCCGTCCTCGCGCCGGTAGGCGTCCCAACGCACCGACGCCGGGTCGACGCCGTGCCGCCCGAGCCGGCTGTCGATCAGCTCACCGAACGGCACCAGCAGCCCGTCGCCGCCCCGCCGGGCCCGCGCCCGGCGGGCCTCGTCGGTGACCCGAACCCGTTCCTGCAACACCGGGAAGGCGAAGCGCATCACTCGCTCCAGCGGGATGCCGGCCTCGTCGGCGACCGCCTGGGCGCTCTCGCCGGATCGCACCCGGACCTGGATCTCACGGGGAGTCGGCACCGGGCCGCTGCTTTCTGCCGGCGTGGATTCCGGCGTCTCGGTCTGCTGATCTGGTTGAACCGTGGCCATGGTGCGCAGCCGGTCGTCCAGCGACAGGGCGAAGCGCTCACCCTCGAGGCTGCCGGCTTCGACCGCTTCCACGATCAGGGACGTGCCGTCCTCACCGGGACCGACCAGACGCAGCACTCGCATGCCCGCGACGATACGGTGACCGGCCCCGGAAACTGATTGTCCACGCCGTGGCCGCCCCGAAGATGGACAGCACAGCCGGCTCGGTCCAACAACCGGCCCAACAACCGGCCCCGGCTCAGTCGAGCCGCGGCACCAGCCAGTCGATGCAGGACGTCAGGGCCGAGATGTCGTCGGGGTCCACGGCCGGGTACATTCCGATCCTGAGCTGGTTGCGCGCCAGCCCCCGGTAGGGCTCGGTGTCGACGATGCCGTTGGCGCGCAGGGCCTTGGCCAGCCGGCCGGCGGGCACCTCGGCGGCGAAGTCGAGGACGCCCACCACCGAGCTGCGCACCGCCGGGTCGGTGACGAACGGGCTGGCGAAGGCCGAGTCGGCGGCCCAGGAGTACAGCCGGGCGGCGGATTCGGCGCTGCGCCCGGTGGTGTAGGCCAGCCCGCCACGTTCCAGCATGTCCTCGATCTGGTGGGCCAGCAGCCACAGGGTGGCGATGGCGGGGGTGTTGTAGGTCTGGTCCTTGGCGCTGTTGTCGATGGCGGTGACCAGGTCCAGCGACGGCGGGATCCAGCGCCCGGACGCCCTCAGCTCAGCGGCCCGGTCCAGCGCCGCCGGAGAGAAGAAGGCGATCCACAACCCGCCCTCGCCGGCGAAGCCCTTCTGCGGCGCGAAGTAGTAGACGTCGCTCTGGCTCACATCGACCGGCAGGCCGGCCGCCGCCGAGGTGGCGTCCACCAGGTGCAGCGCTGCCGGCTCGGCGCCGGCCACCCGACGCACGTCGAGCATCACCCCGGTCGAGGTCTCGTTCTGCGGCCAGGCGTAGGCGTCGATGCCCTCCTCGCACTCGGGGTAGGCCGCCGCGCCGGGTTCGGCCGGGCGCAGGCTCGGCTCGGCCAGGAAGGGCGCGCCGCGGGTGACGGCGGCGAACTTGGCCGAGAACTCCCCGATCGTGACGTGCTGGCTGCGGCGCCGGACGAGGCAGAACGCGGCCGCGTCCCAGAAAGCGGTCGAGCCGCCGTTGCCCAGCACCACCTGGTAGCCGGGCGGCAGCCGGAACAGGGTGCTCAGGCCGAACCGGATCCGGCCGACCAGCGACTTCACCGGGGGCTGGCGGTGCGAGGTGCCCAGCACCCGGTGAGCCCGCTCGCCGAAGCTCCGCAGGGTGTCCGCGGGGACCTTGGACGGCCCCGAGCCGAACCGGCCGTCCCGGGGGAGCAGCTCGGCGGGAATCACCGGGTACGGCTGGGGACGGCTCACCGGTCCAGTATCCCAGCCGGTTCGGGCGCGCAGCGCGTCACGTGCGCCCCGCACGGTCGAAGCTGCGCTGCCGGCGCGGGACCGGACACCATGGGGACGGCCCGCGGACCGGGGCCCGGCCGGGTTGGGAGAGGGCTGCTGAGCGTTGGGCGAGAGGACCGTCGATGGCTGAGTTCGCCATGACCATCGACGGGTCACCGGTCACCGGCGGTCGCCTGCCGGTGCTCAATCCGGCCACCGCCGAGGTCTTCGCCCACGCGCCGGCCTGCACGCCCGAGCAGCTGGACCAGGCGGTGGCCGCGGCAGCCCGGGCGTATGAGAGCTGGCGGCGGGACGACGAGGAGCGGCGGGCGGTGCTGCGCCGGGCCGCCGCGACGATCCTGGCCTCGGTCGGCGAGCTGGCTCCGTTGCTCACCGCCGAGCAGGGCAAGCCGCGTTCGGAGGCGGCCACCGAGGTCCGGGTCGCCGGCTCCTGGCTGCGGTACTACGCCGACCTGGAGATCCCGCGCGAGCTCGTGCAGGAGGACCGGCGCGGCCACGCCGAGGTGCGCCGCCGCCCGCTCGGGGTGGTCGCGGCGATCACGCCGTGGAACTACCCGATCGCGCTGGCGCTGTGGAAGATCGCGCCCGCGCTGCGCGCCGGCAACACGATGGTGCTCAAGCCCTCGCCCTACACCCCGCTGGCGACGCTGGCGCTGGGCCGGTTGCTGAGCGAGGTGCTGCCGCCCGGCGTGCTGAACGTGATCAGCGGACCCGATCCGCTCGGAGCCCTGCTGGTGGGTCATCCGACGCCCCGGAAGATCAGCTTCACCGGGTCGGCGGCGACCGGCCGGCTGGTGGCCGCGGCCGCCGCGGCGGACCTGAAGCGGGTGACCCTCGAACTGGGCGGCAACGATCCGGCGATCGTGCTGGACGACGCCGACCCCGAGGCGATCGCCGACGCGCTGTTCTGGGGAGCCTTCGCCAACAACGGCCAGATGTGCATGGCGGTCAAGCGGGTGTACGTGGCCCAGCGCCGGTACCCCGAGGTGGTGGCCGCGCTGGCCGAGCGGGCCCGGACGGTCCGGGTGGGCGAGGGCAGCGAGAAGGCCAGCCAGCTCGGCCCGGTCAGCAACCGGGCGCAGTTCGACCGGGTCGCCGAACTGGTGCGGGACGCGCTGGCGCGGGGCGCGGTGGCTGTCGCCGGCGGCGCGGCGCTGGAGCGGCCCGGCTACTTCTTCGCGCCGACGATCCTGGCCGGGGTGTCCGACGGCGTCCGGGTGGTCGATGAGGAGCAGTTCGGCCCGGTACTGCCGGTGATCGCGTATCGCGACGTGGACGAGGCGGTGCGCCGGGCCAACGGCACCGAGTACGGGCTGACCGCCTCGGTGTGGTCACCGGACCTGGAGCGGGCCGCCGCGGTGGCCGCCCGGCTGGAGGCCGGCCAGGTGTCGGTGAACGTGCACGCCGGCGCGGTCCGTCCGGACCTGCCGTTCAGCGGCCACAAGGCAAGCGGCATCGGCGTTGAGAACGGCCTGTGGGGCCTGTACGGCTACACCGACGTTCAGGCGCTGACCCGGCCGGCCATCGGTCGCTGACCCGGATCGGCGCCCGCGGACCGGCGGTTGCGGGCCGGTGCGCATAGCAAGAGATGCGCGGCCACCGGCGGCTGCGCACGATGGGCAAGCCCTTACTCCGAAAGGTATCCGACTATGACGCAGTCAACCCCGCCCGGCGGCGCGACGCCGGCGCAGCCCCCGATGGCTGGCGGCGGCCCACCGTCACCACCGGTGAAGGACACGGTCTCAACGGCGCGGCTTGCCGACCTCGCCGACTACGTCGTGCCCTTCACGTTGCGCGCCATCTGCGGGTTGAGGGTTGCCGATCATCTGGCCGCCGGTCCCCGCTCGGTCGAGCAGCTGGCCGAGCTGACCGGTTCGCACGCCCTGTCGTTGCACCGGGCGCTGCGGGCGCTGGCCAGCCGGGAGATCTTCGCCGAGGTCGAGCCGGGGGTGTTCGAGCTGACCCCGCTGGCGCAGCCGCTGCGCAGCGACCACCCGGCGTCCTTGCGCGAGGCCTATCCGCTGCTGGCCCCCGACGTGCGTGCGTGGGCCGCGATGGATCACACCCTGCGCACCGGTGAATCCGCTTTCGAGCACGCGCATGACGGCAAGGGCTACTGGGAATACATGGCCGAGCATCCACGCGACAACGAGCTGTTCAACGCCTCGCAGCGATCGGTCACCCACCGCGAGCTGCGCGCGATGCTGTCGGCCTACGACTGGGGCGTGTTCGGCACCATCGTCGACGTCGGTGGCAACAACGGCGCGTTCCTGGCCGGCATCCTCGAGGCCTTTCCCTCGGTGCGCGGCATCGTGTTCGACCAGCCGCACGTGGTCTCCGGCGCCCGCGAGGTGCTGGCCGACCGAGGCGTCGCCGACCGGTGCGAGGCGGTGGGCGGTGACATCCTCCAGACCGTGCCGGCCGGCGGCGACGCCTACCTGCTCAAGCGGGTGATGTACGCCTTCGACGACGGCGATTCGCTGGCGATTCTGCGCGCCATCCGCGCCGGCATGCACGCCGGCAGCCGCCTGCTGCTGATGGAGCCGTTGCTGGAGCCGGGCAATGAATTCGATTGGGGCAAGCTCTACGACGTGTTGCTGCTGGTGATGTCCGGCGGCGGCGGCCGCAGCCTGGAGGCCTTGCAAGAGCTGTTCGCCAAGGCCGACCTGGAGCTGGTACGCGTCCTCCGCACCCGGACGTTGCCGATCATCGAGGCCCGGCCGATCTGAGCCGCGGCGCCTGGCTGTGGTGGCCGACAGCCGGCCGCGCTGGTTTGCCCAGCGCGGCCAGGCTGTCGCTCACTCCGACTGCGCCCGGTAGGCGGTGTAGACCACGCCGGTGCTGAACGTCTTGGACTCGGCCAGCTCGAGGTCCAGCCGCTCGGACTCGTCGGGGAACAGCCGGTCTCCCGAGCCGAGCACGATCGGATGCACCATCAGATCCAGCTCGTCGAGCAGGCCCGCGCGCAGCAGCGCCCGCACCACGGTGGGACTGCCGGGAATCTGAATGTCCTTGCCCGGCTTGCCCTTCAGCTTCGCGACCACGTCGGCCAGCTCGCCGGCGACCAGCTCGGAGTTGGCCCAGTCCAGCGGCTCGGTGAGCGTGGTGGACAGCACGTACTTGTGCGAGCCGTTCATGAAGTCCGACATCAGGTTGCTCTCCATGTTCGGCCACAATTCGGCGTAGTCGAGGTAGGTGCGCCGGCCGATCAGGATGGCGTCGGACTCAGCCATGCCGGCCGCGATGACCTCGTTCATCTCCTCGCCCTGCCGCACCCAGTCCTCGGCCCCATCGACGACCCCGTCCAACGTGATGGCCAATCCAGCTTTCAACTTGCGCATCCATTTACTCCTGTGATCTCAGGGGTTCCGCTCCAGCCGTCGCCGAGTGCGACGTTCGGGGCCTGGCGCGGTCAGCCTAGAACAGGCCGGCACCGGCTGCGCGGGCAGGCACTCTTCGACGCTGCCCGGCCGCCGTCCGTCGGGTGGCGGACCGGCCGGCCCGCAACAGCGAAGGTGCGCCTGATGCCCTGATAATGCGACGGTCGTGGGGAGCAGCCAGCGGATGGGCCTTCGGGGCTCGGCGCGCGCTCATGCGACTTCCCGATGACTCAACGAAAGCGAGAACGCCCATGACCGCGACCAAGTCGACGCCAGCCGCCAAGTCGACAGCCGCCAAGTCGGCAGCATCGAAGCCGGCAGCAGCGAAGCCGGCAGCCGCCAAGTCGGCAGCAGCGAAGCCGGCAGCAGCGAAGTCCGCGCCGCCGGCCAAGCCGGCAGCACCGGCCGGCGGCGGCCTCACCGCTGCCGATTACGCCGCCATCGCCGCTGTGCCCGCGCGGATGATCGCGGCCTGGGCCGCGCACGACAGCGACACCTTCGCCGACCTGTTCACCGAGGACGGCACGCTGATCCTGCCGGGCGTCTACAAGAAGGGCAAGGACGCCATCCGGGCCTACATGGCGGCGGAGTATGCGGGCGCCTACCAGGGCACCACGGTCACCGGCGCCCCGGTCGAGATCAAGCCGCTGAGGGCGGGGGCGGTGGCGCTGATCAGCCAGGGCGGCGTGATTCCGGCCGGCCAGACCAAGCTGCCCGACGAAGCCGCCATCCGGGCGTCCTGGATCCTGGTCAAGCGCGGCCGCAAGTGGCTGCTCGCGGTCTACCAGAACTGCCCGCGCGACCTGGCGGCCTGAGCCTCGTCCGACCCGGACACCGGCGGATGAGCGCCGCTCCCGGCAGCTCGCCCGCGGGCTCTCCGACGGCCGGGGCGGGGATCGTCTTCGCCTCGGTCGGCGAGCTCACGGCCGCGGTCGGCCGCCATCTCGGCCCCAGTCGGTGGCTGATGGTCGACCAGGACGTCATACAGAACTTCGCCGACACGACCGGTGACCGGCAGTGGATTCACCTCGATCCCGATCGAGCCGCTGCCGGCCCGTTCGGCGGCACCGTCGCCCACGGCTTCCTGGTGCTGTCACTGATTCCCACGCTGGTCTATCAGGTGTACCGGGTGCGCGGCATCCGACTGGCGGTCAACTACGGCCTGGACCGGGTGCGCTTTCCGGCGGCCCTGCGCGCCGGCGGCCAGGTGCGCGCCGCAGTGGAGTTGCGCTCGGTGACCGAGTGCCCCGGTGGGGTGCAGGTGGTCACCCGGGTCACCGTCGAGGTCGCCGGCGCCTCCAAGCCGTGCTGCGTCGCGGACACGGTGGCCCGGCTGTACCTGTGAGAGAACCGCGCCCGCCGAGCGGGGCCGTGCCGGTCGGGAACCGGGCGCCGATCGTGCTAGGTGGCCGTTCCTGAGCGGTCGAAGGCCTCGGCGAGCAGCCGAAGGGTGTGCAGCCCGGCCTTGACGTCGCGGCCGAGCAGGCCGACCGCCAGGGTCGTCACACCGGCCGCGGCGAAGCCCCGCAACCGCTCGGTCACCCGGTGCGGTGACCCCAGCAGCGAGGTGTCGTCGATCAGCTGGAGCGGCACCGCGGCGGCCGCCGCGAGCTTGTGGCCGGCCAGGTAGAGCTCCTGCACCTGCCGCGCCTGGCTCCGGTAGCCCATCCGGGACGCCAGCTCGTTGTAGAAGTTCTGCTGCCGGCTGCCCATCCCGCCCACGTAGAGCGCGGCGTACGGGCGCACCGCCGCCGCGCACGCTTCGACGTCGTCGCCGAAGGCCACCGGCACCGTCGGCGCCACGTCGAAGCCGGCCAGCTTCTGCCCGGCCCGGATCCGACCGGCCTCGATGGCGCTGAGCTGCTCGGCGGCGTAGTCGGGCGCGAAGAACGTCGCCAGCCAGCCGTCGGCGATCTCACCGGCCAGCTCGAGGTTCTTCGGCCCGACCGCCGCCAGGTAGATCGGCAGCTGGTCCCGGATCGGCCGCAGGCTCAGGCGCAACGCCTTTCCGGGCCCGTCCGGCAGCGGCAGCGGGTAGTGCGCCCCCTCGTGGACGACCCGCTCCCGGCTCAGCGCCAGCCTGACCACCTCGACGTATTCGCGGGTGCGGGCCAGCGGCTGGCCGAACCGGACGCCGTGCCAGCCTTCGGACACCTGCGGGCCGGAGATCCCGAGCCCGAGCCGGAACCGCCCCTGGGACAGCACGTCCAGCGTGGCGGCGGTCATCGCCGTCATCGCCGGGGTGCGGGCCGGTACCTGCATGATGGCGCTGCCCAGGCCGATGGTGCTGGTCTGGCCGGCCAGCCAGCCCAGGGCGCTGGGCGCGTCCGAGCCGTAGGCTTCGGCAACCCAGACCGAGTCGAAGCCCAGCCGCTCGGCCTCCCGGGCCAGTGCCAGGTGATTGGCCGCGGCCCCCCGGCCGACGTGGTATCCGAGGTTGAGGGCTAGCCGCATCGCTAGTCCCGCAGGTCGCTGCCGGCCGGCTCGGCCAGCAGGCCGCGCTTGCGCAGCAGGGGCATTACCCCTTCACCGAAGGCGTAAGCCTCTTCCAGGTGGGGCTGGGCGGACAGGATCAGGTGGCTGAGCCCGAGGGAGTGGTACTCCTCGATCCGCTCGGCGACCTCCTCGTGGCTGCCGACCAGCGCGGTGCCGACACCCGGACGGACCAGGCCGTAGCCGGCCCAGACGTTGGGGTAGATCTCCAGGGCGTCGAGGTTGCCGCCGTGCAGGGCGGCCATCCGCCGTTGCCCCTCGGACTCGGTGTTGCGAAAGCGTTTCTGCGCCTGGGCGATCCGCATCGGGTCCATGCCCTCCACCAGCTGCCGGGCGACCTGCCAGGCCTCGGCGGAGGTGTCCCGGCTGATCACATGGAACCGGGTGCCGAAGCTCAACTCCCGGCCCTGCCGCGCCGCCAGCTCCCGGGTGGCGCCGATCAGCTCGGCCATCGCCGGCGGCGATTCACCCCAGCTGAGAAAGACATCGCCGTGCTGGGCGGCCACCTGCTGCGCGGCCGCCGACGAGCCACCGAGGTAGATCAGCGGCCTGGCCGGGTGCGGCCGGCTGAGCAGGCCGGCGGCGATCCGGTAATGCTCACCGGTGAAGTCGAACCGCTCGCCCGACCAGGCCCGCAAGAAGACCTCGAGGAACTCCCCGGTGCGCTGGTAACGCTGGTCGTGCTCGAGCCAGTCGCCGTAGCGCCGTTGCTCGTCGGCGTCGCCGCCGGTGACGATGTTGAGCTGCAACCGGTCACCGGAGATCCGCTGGAAGGTGGCGGCCATCTGGGCGGCCAGCACCGGCGACACGAAGCCCGGCCGCAGCGCGATCATGAACTTCACCCGGCGGGTTCGGGCGACCAGCGCCGCGGCCACCACCCAGGGATCCTCGCAGAACAGCCCGAACGGGGTCAGCATGCCGGTGAAACCGAACCGGTCGACCGCTAGCGCCACCTGGCCCAGGTAGTCGATGTCGGGTTCGCGCCGGGCGCCGGGCACGGGCGGACCGTCCGACGGTTTGGCCAGTTCCCGGCCATCGCCGTGCGAGGGCAGGAACCAGTGCAGTTCCAGGGGCGGGTTCGGTGTCGCGTTCACGCTGGGGCCAGTGCTCCTTCGATCCGGTCGGCTGCCGCTGGGGTGAAGAGCTCGCCGGCGATGACCTCCAGCGGGTCGGGCCCCGCGGCGGCCCGGGCCTGCAAGGACAGCGCTCGGCGGTACCAGCGGTGCAGCGGGTACTCCCAGGTGACCCCGAGCCCGCCGGTGACCTGCATGGCGACCTCGCAGCCGCTGACCGCCGCACGGATGCCGGCGTGCACCGCGCACGCGATCGCCTCGGCGGCCTGGTCCGGCTCGTCGGCGAGCACGCAGGCCGCCCGGTAGGCAAGCGAACGGGCAAGCTCCACCGCGGCGTAGCTGTCGGCCAGTTGATGGGCCACCGCCTGGAACGAGCCGATCGGACGGCCGAACTGCGTCCGGGTCTTGGCGTAGTCGACCGCCAGTTCCAGCACCCGGTCAGCGACTCCCACCGCCTCGCATGCCAGCAACACCTGCCAGCGCCGCTCGATCGCGGCCAGCACCGGCCCGGTGGCCGGCGCGTCGAGTAGCAGCCTGGCCGGCGCGCCGACCAGGCGCAACCCGGCGGTGATCCGCAGCGGATCCACGCCGGCCCGCTCGGTCAGGCTGACGCCCGCACCATCGGGTTCGACGGCGAACAGCGCGGTTCCGGCAGGGGTGCTGGCGGCTAGGACGATCTCGGTGACCGATCCGGCCTGCGACACCGACGGCACCTGCCCTGTCAGCGACCAGCCGGTCGCCTGCTGGCGCGCCTGGCAACCGGTCGAGCCGTCGGCGAGGGTGGCCGGCCCGGGCAGCGGCAGCCCGGCCGCCTGGTACACCGGAAGCGCCAGCGCGACCGTGACCCACCACGGAACCGGGTGCAGCGCGCGACCGCCCTCCTCGGCCAGCAGCGCCAGTTCCAGCAGCTCCAGCTCCGGATCCAGCCAGCCCTGCCGTAGGAGTTCCGGCCAGGCCTGGCCGTCGGCGCCGACGCCGTCGGACAGTTCGGCGATCAGGGTCAGCGGGTAGGACTGGCTCAGGTAGTGACGGGCTGCCGCCTTCAGCTCACGCTGGTCCTGGTTGAGGGTGAAATCCATTCGCCGTCCTTTTTCCTTTGTGGGGTCAGCGGGTTCGCGGCAGGCCGAGCACCCGCTCAGCGACGATCCCGCGCAGGATCTCTGAGGTGCCGCCCTCGATGCTGTTGGTGCGGCTGCGCAGGTGCTGCTGCTGCCAGTAGCCCGACCAGAAGGCCTGCGGCCCGTCGAAGGCGGCGTCAGGGCCGAGAACCCGCAGCGCCAGCGCGGTCAACCGCTGGTTGGCCAGCGACCAGCCCAGCTTCAGGATCGAGCTCTCCGCACCCGGCTCGCCGGTCCGCTGCAACTCGGCAAGGGCCCGGTAGCCGGTGAATCGCAGGCCCTGCAGCTGCACGTGGAGTTCGGCGATCTCCTTGCGCACCAGAGGATCGGAGCCCGCGCCCAGGGTCAGCACGGTCTGGACCAGCCGGTCCAGCTCGGCCGACAGCCGGGAGGTCAGGGTGATGCCGAAGGTACCGCGCTCGTGGGCCAGCGTCGTCATCGCCACCCGCCAGCCCTGGCCCACCGGTCCCAGCACGCTGTCGGCCCCGACCACCACGTCGGTGAGGATCACCTGGTTGAAGTCGGTGTCGCCGGACAGCTCGCGCAGTGGCCGGACCTGCACGCCCGGCGCCCGCATGTCCATCAGCAGGCAGGTCAGGCCATGGTGCTTGACCGCCTCGGGATCGGTCCGGACCAGCAGCAGGCAGTAGTCGGCCAGGTGGGCGTAGGAGGACCACACCTTCTCGCCGTCGACCTGGTAACCCTTCGGATGGGCTCGCGCCCGGGTGCGCACCGAGGCCAGGTCAGAGCCCGCGTCCGGTTCGGAGAAGCCCTGGCAGAAGATCGTCTCGCCGGACAGGATCCCCGGCAGGAATTCCGCCAGCTGGGCCTGGGTGCCGTACTTGATGATGGTCGGCCCGACCATGTTGAGCCCGATCACGTTGACGTGGTCGGGGGCCCCGGCCAGCGCGCTCTCTTCGGCGTAGATGGCCTGGTACGCCGCGGGCAGGCCGCGGCCGCCGTGCTCGACCGGCCAGCTGAGACCGGCGTAGCCGGCTTGGTAGAGCGACTTGCTCCAGGCCCGCAACCGCTCGGAGTCCCACTCCTGGGGCACGCCGGCGGGTATCTGCCCGCTCAGCCAGTCACGTAGCCGGGTCCGGAACTCGCCCTCGTCCTGACTGTCGCCCAAGCGCATAGTGGCACGTTAACCCAACGCCATCAGCCAGTCCCGATAGCGGATGACAATCAGCACGCCGGGATAAGAACCTTATTCGTAAAGCAGATTCTACCGTTCGGCACGATAGGAGGCGCACCCCGCGACGGTAGGTGGACACCATGGTGGCACAACGGAAAGGTGCGCCATGACGAGGGTGATCGTCGACCCCCAACTGTGCGACAGCACCGGGCTGTGCAGCGCGATCGCGCCCGAGGTCTTCGAGCTGACCGAGCGCGACGAGCTGGTGGTGCACGCCGAGGCGGCCGAGCTGGCTGACTGGAGCCCGCTGGAGCAAGCGGCCCGAGCCTGCCCGAAGCTGGCGATCACCTTGCGGGACCTGCCTTGACGGCGCCGCTGACCGACCGCAGCCCGGTGATCGTGGCCGCGACCCGGACCCCGATCGGCAAGCGTGGCGGCTGGCTCGCCGGCCTGAAGGCGGTCGAGTTGCTGCGCCACGTCCAGCTCGAGGTGATCGCCCGGGCGGGCATCGATCCTGACCAGGTGGAGCAGATCATCGGCGGCTGCGTGACCCAGACCGGTGAGCAGAGCCTCAACATCACCCGCAACGCCTGGCTCAGCACCGGCCTGGACCCTGGCGTCGGCTGCTCGACGGTGGACGTCTCCTGCGGCTCGGCGCAGCAGGCCAACCACTTGATCTCGGCGCTGATCGCCGCCGACGTCCTGGACGTCGGGATCGCCTGCGGTGTCGAGTCGATGAGCCGGGTGCCGATGGGGGCCAACCTCTACCAGGGACCCGGCCACTACAAGACCGCCGACTACCCCTGGCAGGACCCGCCGCACTCGCAGTTCGGTGGCGCGGAGCGGATCGCCGAGCGCCAGGGCATCAGCCGGGACGACGCCGACAGCTACGGCGTCCAGTCCCAGCAACGCGCCGCGCTGGCGTGGGCCGAGGGCCGCTTCGACCGCGAGGTGACCAGCGTGCTGGCGCCGGTGCCCGGACCGGACGGCGCCGCCACCACCGAGCTGCGCCGCGTCAGCCGCGACCAGGGGCTGCGAGAGACCACCATGCAGACCCTGGCCGGGCTGCGTCCCAACGTCGAGGGCGCGGTGCACACGGCTGGAACCACGTCACAGGTGTCCGACGGCGCGTCGGCCATCCTGTGGATGTCGTGGGAGCGGGCCCGGGCGCTCGGCCTGCGACCCCGGGCCCGGCTGGCCCACCAGGTCGTCACCGGCGCCGATCCGTACTACCTGCTGGACGGCCCGGTGGTGGCGACCGAGCGCATCCTGCGCCGGGCCGGCATGAAGCTGGGCGATGTCGATGTCACCGAGGTGAACGAGGCGTTCGCCGGTGTGGTGCTCAACTGGATGGCGGCTCACGACGCCGATCCGGAGCGGGTCAACGTCAATGGCGGGGCGATCGCGCTGGGCCACCCGCTGGGCTCCAGCGGCACCCGGCTGCTGGTCACCGCGCTGCACGAGCTCGAGCGCACCGGCACCGAGACCGCGCTGGTCACCATGTGCTGCGGCGGCTCGCTGGGCACCGCGTCGCTGCTGCAGCGGATCTAGTCCCGCCGGATGCGCAAGCAGGACTTCTACCGCGATGCCCAGCCCGGCTCGGACGGCCCGCTCGCCGGCATCCGGGTGCTCGGGGTGACCAAGGTGTGGTCGGGGCCGCTGGCCACCTGCGTGCTGGCCGACCTCGGCGCGGACGTCATCGACATCGAGCTGCCGACGGGTCGGGACGGGGCGGTGCCGCCCAACATCCCCGGCACCGGACTGTCCTGGTTTCGCGAGACGGTGCACCGCAACAAGCGCAGCGTCGCGCTGGACCTGCGGGAACCGGCCGGCCGGCAGGACTTTCTGCGGCTGGTGGCGACCGCTGACCTGGTGGTGGAGAACTACAAGCCCGGCACCCTGGACGGCTGGCAGGTCGGCTACTCCGACTGCCGGCAGGTCCGTCCGGACCTGGTGTTCGTCTCGATCTCGGGCTGGGGCCAGTACGGTCCGAACGAGCACCTACCGGCCTATGACCCGGCGATCCAGGCGGCCGCCGGCTGGATGGCGCTCAACGGCGAGCCGGACGGGCCGCCGCTGCGGGCGCCGACGTTCCTGGCTGACGACCTGGTCGGCCTGCATGCCGCGATCGGCGCGCTGGCGGCGCTGGCCCACCGCGACCGCACCGGCCAGGGCCAGCAGGTGGACGTGTCGATGATGGACGCGTTGCTGTTCAGCAGCAGCGGATTGCCGACCTTGGCGGCGACCGGCGCGCCACCGCCCCGGCTGGGCAACGAGACCGACTTCGTGGTTCCGTCCAATGTCTATGCCTGCCAGGACGGCCACCTCTACCTCGCGGTGGCGTTGAGCAAGCACTGGCGCGCGCTGACCGAGGTGCTCGGCACGCCGGAGCTGGCCAGCGCGCCGGGATACCGCACCAACGCCGAGCGGCTGGCCAACCGGAGCGCGATCAACAGCCTGGTGGCGCGCTGGTGCGCCGGCCGGCCGGTGGCCGAGGCAGTGGCGGCGCTCGCCGAGCGCGGGTTGGTGGTGGCGCCGGTGCGGACGCTGGCCGAAGCGGTCGCCGACCCGCACGTGGCGGCTCGCGAGATGTTGCAGCAGACGGTGCTCAGCGACGGCTCCTCGGCTCCGCTGGTCGGGCCGCCGGTCAAGTTCTCGCGCACCCCGACCCGGATCCGGCATGCCGCGCCGGCGCCGGGCGCGAACACCGCGGAAATCCTCGATGACCTGGCCGTCTCGGACACCCTGGCGGATCACCCGGCAAGTGACGAGTGAATCAAACCCTCGGCCCGCGGTTAGGGTTTTTCGCAGTGCATGTCGCACGAATCCACATTCGATCCGCGAGTGATCTCGCGATGAGGAGGGCCGCGTGGCCGAGCAGCACCGGGCCCTAGTCACGGGAGCCTCGCGCGGGATCGGCCGCGCGGTCGCGCTTCGGCTTGCGCGGCAAGGGTATGCCATCGCCGGCTGCTACCAGAACGAGAGCGAGGCGTCCCGGCAGACCGAGGCCGACCTGCGCAAGCTGGACGTGGAGTGCTACTTCGCCCAGTGCGACGTCGCGAACCCGAAGGCGGTGCAGGAGTTCGTCGACGCCGCCGGGGAGGCTATCGGCCAGATCGATCTGCTGGTCAACAACGCCGGCATCACCAAGGATCACCCGTTGGTGCTCGGCACTCCGGAGGTCTGGAACGCGGTGATCAGCACCAACCTGTCCGGAACCTGGAACTTCTGCCGTGCGATGACCTTTCAGTTCATGAAGAATCGCCGCGGCGCGGTGGTCAACATGTCCTCGGTCTCCGGGGTCTACGGCAATGCCGGTCAGACCGCTTACGCGGCCAGCAAGGCCGGCATCATCGGGTTCAGCAAGTCACTGGCCAAGGAGGTCGGCTCGTACGGCATCCGGGTCAACGTGGTGGCCCCCGGCTTCATCGAGACCGACATGACCGATACGCTCGGCAAGAAGTTGCGGTCACAGGCCATGGCCAACATTCCGTTACGCCGATTCGGCCAACCCGAGGATGTCGCCGAGCTGGTGGCGTTCCTGCTGTCCGAAGACGCCTCCTACATCACCGGGCAGGTCTTTCACGTCGACGGGGGCATCACGCTGTGACCCGCACCGCCGAAGCGGGGTGGGTGCGGACACCGGACACGGTCGGGGTTGCCGCGCCGCTACGAGCCGTCGAGCAGTGGCAGTGCGAGCCCGACGGGGACGCGATGCTGCTGACCGCCCGGGTGGGGGTGCACGGCGATGACCCGAACCTGCGCGGTCACTTTCCCGGATTGGCCATCTTTCCCGGCATCTTCGTGATCGAGTCGCTGTGCCAGGCGATGGCGCACGCCTTCGGATGGGAGGCCGCTGGCCGGCCGGTGCTGCGCACCCTGCGTTCGGTGCGGTTCCTGGCGCCGCTGCTCGACGGGGACGAGCTCACCCTGCGGGTCACCGTGACGCCGGCTGCCGGTGGCGGCTGGTCGGCCAAGGCAGTGGGCACCCGGTTGGACGGCACCGTCGCGGCCCGGATCCGGGCCGACTTCGCGGCGGGCCGGGCCAGCGATGCGTGAACATGCCGATGTTCGAGCGGTGCTGCCGCAGCGCTTTCCGCTGCTGCTCGTCGACCGGGTTCTGGAGTTGGAGTCGGGCCGCCGGATCAGCACCATCAAGGCGGTCACCGGAACCGACGCCTGCTTCGCCGACCTGCCCGAGGGCGCGCAGAACCAGGATTACAGCTACCCGTACTCGTTGATCGTCGAATCGTTCGGGCAGAGCGCGGCGTTGCTGTGGCTCGACGGGCGGCTGCCTACTCCCGGCGACGATCAGGTGCTGATGTTCGTGGGGGCCACCGATTTCAGCTTCGAGGGCACCGCCCATCCGGGTGACGTCCTTCGGCACGAGGTCCGGATCGACTCCGTGATCGCCGACACCGCCTTCGCCTCGGGCGAGATCTGGGTCGCCGATCGCCGGCTGGCCACCGTGGCCACCCTGGTCGCCACCCGGCGCCCGGTTCGCCCGTCCGAGCCCGGTGGGCCGGTGCTCGAGCCGGCCTGACCTTCCCACCACACGTTTCACCGACAGTCCCGTCACCGAATTGCCGATGAGAAGGATCACTATGAATCAGGAAGAGCAGCAGCTCGAGGATCTCCGCGCCATGGTCGCCGAAGTGCTCGAGGTGGAGCCGGAAGAGCTGAGCGACACCGGCGACTTCATGGAGGACTACGAGGCCGATTCGTTGCGCGCCATCGAGATCCTGGCCCGCATCGACAAGATGTACAAGGTCGAGATCCCGCAGGCCGAGCTGCCCGAGCTGCGCAACCTCAAAGCCGTGCACGCCGCCCTCACCCGGCACTCGGTCCAGGGCTGAGCGACATGGTTCGCGTCGCGGTCACCGGGCTCGGCCCCGTGTCGAGCATCGGAATTGGCGTGTCGGCGTTTGCTGAAGGGTTGCGAACCGGCCGGTCCGGCATCTCGGCGATCACTAGTTTCGATCCGACGGGCTTTCCTCACCAGAACGCCGGGGAGGTACAGGACTTCAAGCCCGCCGAGTACCTGCGCCAGCTCGACCCGAGCCGGTGGGGACGTTCCAGCCAGTTCGCGGCCAGCGCGGCGCGGCTGGCGCTGGCCGACTCCGGCCTGGACCTGTCCCAGGTGGATCCCAGCCGGGCGCACGCGGTCATCGGCACCACCAGCGGCGAGTCGCAGGTGGCCGAGGCGTTGACCGCGCAGCTGGTCAACGGCGGGTTCGAGTCACAGGATCCGGCGTTGCTCAGGCAGCTGTCGGCCAACCGGCTGGCCAACGCGGTCAGCGAGGAACTCGGCCTGCAGGGCGAGTCGCTGACGATCGCCACCGCGTGCTCGGCCAGCAACTACGCCATCGGTTACGGCTATGACCTGCTGATCACCGGTGAGGCCGACGTGGTGTTCACCGGCGGCGCCGATTCGGTTTGCCGTTGGGCTCACGCGGGATTCTTCCGGCTGGGCGCGCTCACCGGCACCGCCTGTGCCCCGTTCGACCGGGACCGCTCGGGGATCCTCACCGGTGAGGGCGGCGCGGTCCTGATGCTCGAGACGTTCGAGCACGCCCAGGCGCGTGGCGCGCGGATCTACGCCGAGCTGCTGGGCTACGGGCTCAACTGCGACGCCAACCACCCGGTCTCGCCGGACCAGGCGAGCATCACCGAGTGCATGCGGTTGGCGCACCGCAACGCCGGCATCGAACCGGAAGAGGTCGATTACATCAGCGCGCACGGCACCGGGACGGTGGCCAACGACCTGATCGAGGGCCGGGCGATCCTGGAGGTCTTCGGGTCCAACCCGCCGCCAGTGAGCTCGATCAAGTCGATGATCGGGCACACCATGGGCGCGGCCTGCGGGTTCGGCGCGATCGCGGCGGTGACCGCCATCGACCAGGGCTTCCTGCCGCCGACGATGAACTGGGTCAACCCGGATCCGGAACTCACCGGCATCGACCCGGTGCCGAACGAGGCCCGCCCGGCCAGGGTCCGGGTCGCGCAGAACGACGGGTTCGCCTTCGGTGGCAACAACGCCATCGTCATTCTGGGAGCGGTGGCGTGAGCGAAGTCGTCATCACCGGGTGGAGCGCGCTGACCTCGGCCGGCATCGGCGCCGACGCGCTGGCCGAGCACCTGGCCGGCGTGGACCACGGTTCGACGCGGGCCAGTTCCGGAGTGGCTGTCAGCCAGCTCTACGAGGAGCCGCTGCCGTCGCCGACCGGGCACGCCCTGGCCGACTTCAACGCCCGCGCCGAACTGGGCCGCAAGGGCACCAGCTCGTTCGACCGGACCACCGCCCTGGCCGTGGTGTGCTGCCAGGAGGCGCTGCGCTCGGCGGCGCTGGAGCTGGACGACAGCTCGCGGACCCGGGTGGGGGTGGCGCTGGGCACCAGCCTGGGCAGCTTCAAGTCCACCAGCGACTACAGCCGCGAGACGCTGGTGCAAGACAAGCCCTACCTGGTCAACCCGGTGCTGTTTCCGAACTCGGTGATGAACTGCGCGGCCGGGCAGGTGGCGATCCGGTTCGGCCTGCGCGGCGTCAACGCCACCATCGCCGGTGGCACGCTGGCCTTCCTCAACGCGGTGCGCTACGCCTGCAACACCCTTGACCGGGGCTACGCCGACGTGATGCTGGCCGGCGCGGTCGAGGAGTACACCCCGCACCGGGCCTGGGCCTCGCACCTGACCGGCGCCACCGCCGCGGTGGCGGCCGGCGAGGCAGCCGGGGTGTTCGTGCTGTCCCGGCCGGCGCCGATTGACATGTCGACCGGCAACGAGGCGCGGATCATGTCGGTCAGCACCGGGTTCGGCCCGGGCGGCGAGGAGCAGGCCGAGCAGGCGCTGGCCGGCTGCGTCCAGCGGGCGGTGCGGCAGGCCGGGATCGATCCGGCGGACATCGAGACGGTGTTGACCGGTGAGGCCGAGGACAGCGAGGACCGCGAGTACGGCCCGGTGGCGCGTGCGCTGGGCCACCGGCCCCGGCGGGTGCTGGCCAAGCGGCTGCTCGGCGAGTGCGACGCCGCGTCCGGCGCGGTGGCGCTGGCAGTCTTCCTGGCCCCGCGAACCAGTGACAGCAGCGTCCGGTCCGGGCTGGGCCTGATCACCGGCCGCGGGCCCGACGGCGCCGTCGGCGCCGCGATCGTGCGGGGGTAGGCAGATGTCGGCACTGATCGCGGCCAGCGCGATCCGCACCTGCTTCGGCGACGGCGCGCAGACCTTCGCCGCGTTGCTGCGCGGCGACAGCGGCGTCGTCCCGCTGCGCCAGGGCGAGACCGCCAAGCTGAACGTCTCCTGCGCTCACCACGCCGGAACCGACGATCCGCACCGGCCGTTCCGGGCCGGGGAGTTCCTGGCTCAGTGCCTGGCCGACGTCGCCCGCGAGGCCGCGGTGGACACGTCGCGGATGCGGGTGGTGGTGCTGATCGGGACCGGCCTGCGCGAGCTGTCCGCGGTGGAGCGGTGGGCGCTGACGGGCGCCGGCTTCGACGTCGAGCAGCTGCACTTCGGCGAGGTGGTCCGGCAGGCGCTGCCGGGCGTCGCCGAGGTGATCACCATCTCCAACGCCTGCAGCGCGAGCGGCCACGCGCTGGCGCTGGCCCAGGACCTGGTGGAGTTCGGCGAGGCCGACGTGGTGCTCGCCTGCGGCGCGGACACCATGACCCAGTCGATGCTGGCCATGATCGGACGGGTGGCCCCGGAGCCGACCACCCAGGTGCGCCCGTTCGACCGCGACCGTGACGGCGTGCTGCTCGGCGAGGGCGCTGCCGCGGTGGCCGTCGTCGGGCCGTCCTGGACCGGCCCGGCGCTGGGCCGGCTGGCCGCGACCGGGCTGTCCTGCGACGCCCACCACGAGACCGCGCCCGACATCGAGGGGATCAGCCGGTCGATGCGCGACGCCTTCGACCGGGCCGGCCGCGAGCCGGCGGCGGTGGACCTGGTGGTGGCGCACGGCACCGGCACCGCCCTCAACGACTCGGCCGAGAGCCAGGCGCTGCGCAAGGTGCTGCTCAGCGCCGGCGGCGATCCGCTGGTGACCGCGGTCAAGGGCTCGACCGGCCACACTTCGGGCAGCGCGTCCCTGGTGAATCTCGACGTGGCGCTGCGCTGCCTGGCCGGTGGGCAGGTGCCGCCGATCACCGGGCTGCGCACCGTCCTGCCCGAAGCCGACGGGCTGCGCTTCGCGGTGGGGGAGCCGGTGCCGCTGCGTCCCGGCCTGGTGCAGGTGAACGCCTTCGGCTTCGGCGGGGTCAACGCCGTGACCTTGTTGGAGGCCGTGTGAACGGGCCCGCATCGCTGGTGGCCACCGCCTGGAGCCTGCACCTGCCCGGGATCGACCTCGAGCCGGCGCTCACCGAGCGGTTCGGCCGGCCCGGGGACTGGGCGCGGCACGAGGCCGTCCCGCCGGACAAGGCCGCGACCGTGCTGGGTCGCAAGGGGATGCTCTACAAGGAACCGGCCACCCGGATGGCGCTGTGCGCGGTGCACCGGGTCTTCGGCGTGCCGGCCGGCCAGCGGCCCGGCTGGTCACCGGCCCCCGGCACCGCGGTGGTGGTCGCCAGCAATCTCGGCAATGTCGAGACGGTCGCTCGGGTGACCCGCACGATCGAGGCCGAGGGTGGTTCGGCGGTCAGCGTGCTGGACGCGCCGAACGTCTCCAGCAACGTCATCGCCAGCACCGTCGCGCTGTGGTTCGGCTTCGGCGCCGCGAACCTGATGATCTGCTCCGGCGCGGGCTCCGGGCTGGACGGCCTGGCGCTGGCTGACCTGCTGGTGCGAGCCGGTCGCGCCGACCGGGTGGTCCTGGTCGGCGTCGAACCGGCCGATCCGGTCGCCACCGAGCTGTTCGCCGCCGCCGCCGGCCAGCCGGCGTTGCGGGCCGGCGCGGCCTGCGTGGTGCTGGAGCGGGCCCGGCCCGGCGAGGCGTCCGACGCTGGCCTGCTGGTGCGGTTCACCGGCGACAGCCAGCTGCCCGACACCGTGATCGGGCCTGGCGGTTTCGACCCGGCGCGGCACTGGGGGGACTTCTACGGCGCGCGGGACGTGGTGGCGCTGGCCCTGGCGGCCGAGCTGGCCGTCACCGAGGGCCGGCAACAGGTCGGCGTCCGCGGCTCCGATGGTCAGGCCCGGCAGGTCCTGCTCAGCACGGTGGGGAGCCGGTCATGAGCCGGGCGGAGGTGGCGGCGCACACGCTGGCACCCGGCGCGCCCGGCGGGCCGCTGATCGTCCTGGCGCACGGCCTGGAGGACCGGTGGACCAGCTGGGCGGCGCTGGCGGCCGAGCTGAACCCGGACTGGCGACTGGTCGCGCTGGACCTGCCCTGGCGCTCGGGCAACGACTATCGGTGGCGTGACCGGACGTCCGCGGAGTGGCTGGGCGACGCGCTGGACCTGCTGGAGGACCGCCCGGACGTCCTGATCACCCATTCCTACGCCGCCAACGCCGCGCTGAACCTGCTGTGCGACGGGGACGACCGGTCGATGCGGGCGCTGCTGCTGCTCTGCCCGCTCTACCGCCAGCCCCGGCACCTGGTCACCTGGCGGATGTTCGACCGGGCCCGGACCGCGTTCACCGAGCACATCGGGGAGGGACTGCGGGCCCGGCTGGGCGCCCGGCTGCTGACGATGGAACCGGATGTGCTGCAAACCATGACCGTTCTCGCGCTGGACCGGGTGGGGCCGTCCGGTTTCGTCACGGTGTTCCAGCAGTTCATCGCCAGCGCCGACCTCGTGCTGGAGAAGGTGGAGATGCCCACGCTGGTGCTTGCCGGCGGCTCGGACGCGCTGCTGTCGTCAGAGGCGGCGACCGCGCTGGCCGACCGGATCGCCGGCGCCGAGCTTCAGATCCACGAGGACTACGACCACTTCTGCCATATCCGGCAAGTGTCCGGCGTCGCGGCGAACATCACCGAATACGTCGCCGGCACGTTAACCCCAACCGTAGGAGAGTTTCGATGACCGCGCTGACCACCCAGGCCGAGCCCAGCGTGCTGTACGGCCGGCCGGCCTACGAAGGCGCCAACATCCGCACCTGGATCGGCTTCAAGCACTTCATGTACCTGGTCGAGCAGGGGCTGTTGCAGTGGCTGCGCGATCAGGGCAGCAGCGCTCGGGACCTCTACCTCGAGCACGGCCTGGGCTTCGAGGTCATCGACTGCTCGGTGCAGCTGCCGGCCGTCCTGGAGATCGACGACGATGTCCGTGTGCAGGTCAGCCCCGGCCGGGGCGACAAGCTCGCCGTGACGCTGTCGGTGGTGCGCGACGGTGAGGAGGTGACCGTGCTGCGCGGCAAGGTGAGCGTGGCGCTGGTGCGGGAGCGCAGCGCGGCCGAGCACCGGCCGGCTCCGTCCCAGCTGGCCGGGCTGGAGGTCGGCGAGCTGGTCCAGGCGAGCACCGTGGCCAACCCGGCCCGGCGTCGGCTGGCTGAGGGCGAGTCCGCCGAGTCGGTGCTGACCGCAGAGCCCGGCTCGTTCCTGTGGTCCTGGCGGGCCCCTTACTTCTACTGCCACTTCTCCGACCGGGTTCAGCACTCGGGTTACGTCCGGGCGCTGGAAGAGGTGGTCGACCGGTTCCTGGCCGAGCGCGGCATCTCGGTCGGCCGGCTGCTCACCGAGCGGTCCTGGATTCCGGTGGTGTCCCGGGCCCGGGTGCAGCTGATCGAGGCGGCCCACATGGAGGAGACCATCCACACGGTGTTCACCGTGGTCGACATCCTGCGCGGGGTGATCTTCGACGGCCGGATGGACTGCTTCGTCCAGCGCGGCGACGAGCTGGTTCCGGTCGCCACCGCCCAGATCCTGCACGGCTACGCGATCGCGGCCGGTGAGGGCGCCGGCGGCATGGCCACCCTGGACGACGAGGTGGTCCGCGCGCTGACCGGTGACCGGCCATGAGCCGGGTTCGCCGGCCGCGGCTGTACTTCTCCTTCCGCAGCCCGTACAGCTGGCTGACCGTCCAGCGGTTGCGCGAGGTGGAGCCGAACCTCAGCGAGGTGATGGACTGCGTTCCGTACTGGGATCCGGATGAGAAGACCGGCGCCGCGCTGGCCGAGCGTGGCGGGGAGTTCCACTACGTCCAGATGAGCCGGGCCAAGCACCTGTACATGCTGATGGACACCAAGCGGTTGGCCCAGCAGCGCGGGATCGCGATGGCGTGGCCGGTGGACGTCGACTCGTGGTGGGAGCTGCCGCACCTGGCCTGGTTGCAGGCCCGGCGGGTGGGCCGGGAATGGCAGTTCTACGAAGCCATCGCCGAGGCCCGGTGGGGCCGCGGCGACGACATCTGCACTCCGGAGGTGGTCCGGGCCGCCGCCGAGCAGGCCGGCGTCGATCCGGACCTGGCGGTGCTGGCCGGCGATGACCCCGAGATCCGGGCCGAGGCGGTGGGCTGCCTCTATCAGGCTTATCTCGACGACGTGTTCGGCATCCCGTACCTCAAGTTCGGGCCGCACCGGTTCTGGGGTCTGGACCGGGTGGACGCCTTTCTCGACGCCTGGCAACCCGCACCGCAAGGAGGAAGCTGATGAGCGAGCAGTCGACTGCCGCGGACGTCGATGCCGAGGCCGATGCCGATGCCCGGCACGACGTCCCGGTTCTTGATGACGCCGACAACCCCTGGCACGGCATTCCGCCGGAGTTGCTGGACGCCAGCCGCCCCTACGACCCGGACACCGCGGGCGGTTGCGGGTGACTGCCGCCCCGCCACGCACGGTCGAGCAGGAGCGGCGCTACCGCCAGCAGCGGCTGGCGGCTGCCCTGCGACTGTTCGCCAGGTTCGGCTTCGACGACGGCGCGGGCGGTCACTTCACCGCCCGCGATCCGGAAGACCCCGAGCGGTTCTGGATAAACCCGTTCGGCATGCCGTTCGGCCACGTCCGGGTCAGTGACCTGCTGCTGGTGGACGCCGACGGCGAGGTGGTGTCGGGCTCGGGCCGGATCAACCCGGCCGGGTTCATCATCCACTCCCAGATCCACACGGCCAGGCCGGACGTGGTGGCCGCCGTGCACACCCATTCGACCTACGGCCGGGCCTGGGCGACGCTCGGCCGGCGGCTGGACCCGCTCACCCAGGACGCCTGCGCCTTCTACGCCGACCATGAGGTGTTCGACGGCTTCGAGGGCGTGGTGCTCGACTCGGAGGAGGGCAAGCGGATCGCCGAACGGCTCGGCGGCAACAAGGCGGTGATCCTGCGCAACCACGGCCTGCTCACCGTCGGCGGCTCGGTGCAGGAGGCGGCCTGGTGGTTCATCAGCATGGACCGGTCCTGCCAGGTGCAACTGCTGGCCGAGGCCGCCGGCTCACCGGTGCCGATCTCTGACCGGGTGGCCCGGGCGACCGCCGAGACGATGGGCACGCCGGGCATGGGGCGGCTCAACTTCCGTCCGCTGTACGCCGACATCGTGCGGGCCCAACCCGACCTGCTCGAGTGACGGGTCGGGCCGAGCCTTTGCGGGAAGCCCCGCGAGAGCCTGGTAGAGAGGAGCAGCCCGGCTGATGGCCACGCTGCTGAACGACCACATCGACCACGACGCCGACGCGCCCGCGATCGTGGACGACGGCGTCACGCTGAGCTGGCGTCAGCTGGGTGAGCGGGTGAACCGGTGGGTCGACCTGCTGACCAGCCAGGGGCTCGGGTCGGGTGACCGGCTGGCCTGCGTGCTGGGCAACCGGCGCGAGACGTTGGAGGTGCTGCTGGCCTGCCTGCACACCGGCGTGACGGTGGTGCCGGTCAACTGGCACCTGACCGAGCCCGAGATCAGCTACATCCTGTCCGACTCCGGCAGCCGGGCGCTGGTCACCGAGCAGGCCTTCGCCGTGGCGGCCGGCGCCGCGGCGCGCTCGGCCACCGACTGCGCCCTGCGGCTGGTGCTGGGCGGCGAGGATCTTGAAGGCTGCCAGGCGGTCGAGCCGCTGCTTGCCGCGGCGAGCCCCGCGGAACCTGCCGATCAGCGCTGCGGCTCGACGATGCTCTACACCTCGGGCACCACCGGCGCGCCCAAGGGCGTGGTCAACGGGCTGTTCGTGGTGGACGCGCCGTTCTCCCGGGTGGCCAAGCTGGCCCGCTACGCCCGGGTGGTGCTGGAGGTGCCGGCCCGCGGCAGGGTGCTGCTGGACGGGCCGTGGTATCACTCCTCGCAGCTGTTCTTCGCGTTGCTGGCGCTGCTGCAGGGTTCGGTGCTGGTGATCCGGCCGTCCTTCGATCCGGTGGTGACGCTGCGGATCATCGACCAGGAGCAGATCACCGCCACCCACCTGGTGCCCACCCAGTTCATCCGGTTGCTGCGGGTCGACCCGGCGGCCCGGGCGGCGTTCTCCGGCGCGAGCCTGCGCCGGGTCTGGCACGGCGGCGGCCCGTGCCCGGCAGAGGTCAAGCGGGAGATGATCCAGTGGTGGGGGCCGATCCTGGTGGAGTACTACGGCGCCACCGAAGGCGGCGTGGTGACGCTGATCGGCTCCGAGGACTGGTTGCGCCGGCCGGGCAGCGTGGGGCAGGCGGTGCCGCCGTGCCAGATCGTGATCGTCGGCGAGGACGGCGCCCCGGTGCCGGTCGGCGAGCCGGGACGGATCTTCGTCCGCCGCCGCGCCGGCGAGCGGTTCCGCTACCACAACGCGCCGGACAAGACCCGTTCGGCTTATCTGGGCTCGGACACCTTCACCTACGGCGAGGTCGGCTACCTGGACGAGGCCGGCTTTCTGTACCTCACCGGCCGGGCGCAGGATCTGATCGTCTCCGGCGGGGTGAACGTCTACCCGGCCGAGGTCGAGGCGGTGCTGCTGGACCATCCCGCGGTGCGCGATGCCGCGGTGATCGGGGTGGCCGATGACGAGTTCGGTGAGCGGGTGGTCGGCATCGTGGTCGCCGAGCCGGGCGCGCCCGCGGAGCTGGCCGCCGAGCTCACCCGGCACTGCCGCCGGTCACTGGCCGGGTTCAAGGCGCCGCGCGCGTACCACTTCGTCGACGAGCTGCCCCGCGAGGCGACCGGCAAGATCCGCAAAGAGCCGTTGCGAGAAGCGTATTCAGCGCTGCTGACCTCGCCGGCCGGACCGTCCCCAGCAGCCGGACCATTCTCAGACAGGTCTTCTCCAGCAGACAGATCTTCTCCTATAGACAGGGCGCCCCGATGACCTCAGCCAGCGTGGACGCGCCGGGCTATCCCGACATCGCCCATCCCGGCACCTATGCCGTCGGCGTGCCGCACGAGGAGTTCAGCCGCCGCCGCGAGCACGAGCCGGTGGCCTGGGTGCCCGAGCCGCTGCTGTGGCGGCACAGCACCGGCGGCCGGATCGCCTCGCAGGGCTCGGGATTCTGGGCGGCGACCACGCATGAGGCGGTGCTGTCGGCCTCTCGCCGCTCGCAGGATTTCTCCTCGGCCGCCAAGGGTGTCTTTCTGACCGACCCGCGGACGCCGGGTGACCTGCGTTTGACCCGGCAGTTGCTGGTGAACATGGACGCTCCGCAGCACGGCCGGATCCGCAAGCTGGTGACCTCGGTGTTCACGCCGCGGGCGGTGCGCGAGCTGGCCGGCAGCGTCACCGCGCACGCCGAGGCGCTGGTCGAGAAGGTGGTGCGGGCCGGGGACTTCGACGTGGTGACCGACCTGGCCAGCGAGCTGCCGTTGCTGGTGCTCTCGGACCTGCTGGGCATGCCGGCCGAGGACCGGCACCAGCTGTACCGGTGGAGCAATCACCTGGTGGGATTTGATGATCCCGAGTACGGCGGCGGCGATGTCGACGCCTACCGGACCACCATGGCCGAGGCGTTCTCTTATGCGCTGAAGCTGGGGATGCAGCGCCGCGAGCACCCGACCGGTGACCTGATCAGCCTGCTCGCCAACGCCGAAGTCGACGGCGAACGGTTGTCGGATAGGGAGTTCTGCAACTTCTGGCTGTTGCTGGTGGTGGCCGGCAACGAGACCACCCGGCACCTGACCGCGGGCTCGCTGCAGGCGCTGGTGGAGCACCCGGAGCAGCGGGACGCGCTGGTCTCGGGGGCCGCGCCGGTGTCGGCGGCGGTCGAGGAGCTGCTGCGCTGGATCACCCCGATCATGCAGTTCCGCCGGACGGCCGTGCAGGACACCGAGCTCTGCGGGCAGCCGATCGCCGCAGGCGAGAAGGTGGTGCTGTTCTACATCTCGGCGAACCGGGACGCGGCGGTGTTCTCCGACCCGCAGCGGCTCGACCTGAGCCGCGACCCGAACCCGCACCTGTCGTTCGGCATCGGCCCGCACTTCTGCCTCGGCGCCCACCTGGCCCGGCTGGAGCTCGCGGCGCTGCTGACCGCGATCCGGCCGCACCTGCCGCGGCTGGAGCTGACCGGGCCGGTGGTGCGGCTGGAGTCGAACTTCGTCAACGCTGTCAAGGCGATGCCTGCCCGGATCGGCTGAGAGCGCCCTCGCGGCGGTTACCACGGCTGACGGTGAGGTCGGTGGGCTGCCTGCAAGCATCGCGCGGTTAGGACGGTGGGCGGTGCCCTCGGCACAGCTGGTCTATCAGGCTGCCGAGTGGCACGCCGAGCCCGTGGGCGACCCGGTGCCAGGTGTCCAGTGAGCCGCGGGTGGTGCCGTGCTCCAGGTTGATTAGCACCGTGCGGGACAGTCCGGTCAGCTCCGCGAGCTTGTCGTAGGTGAGGCGCTTTTCGGCCCGCAGTCGGGACAGCTCGTGTCGCAGCGCCTCATGGTTGGGCTCGGGTGGGCGCGACACTCGTCCAGACTGCAGTCAACGAACCTTGACTGCAGTACAGGTTCGTTGACTATTCTGATGAGGCCGTAACCGCCCACCGAAGGTCGAGCGCCATGCCACGTCCCCACGCCACCTTCTGCGACCTGCCGCCCGGCCGCGACCATGGGCCGTTCTGCGTATCCCGCCCCGTAGCTCGCAGGGCCGTCGCCATCAACGAAGCTGGCAGGCCCGTCGATCTCACTGTCGACCTCGCCGTCCGACGTTCAGACGGCGATGGTCACCGGCTGGTGCGGGTCATCGCAGAACCCCCGGCCGTCGCCGCGCGATCCGTAACGCTCCTACCGTCCGGGACAGCCCGCCAACTAGCCGCCGCTCTCATCGTGGCCGCGGACCAAGCCGACGAACTCGACCGCGACGTCTCAGCTCGCTCTGCTCCATGACGGTGAACTGCTGCTCAAGGCAGCCCTAGCAGCCCGAGTTATGTTGCTATTTCAAGTCAAGTGGTAGCTCGCCTATTCGATGGCGCTTCTGCCGTCCCAACTTGAGCGGCCCGCTCATTTTCAGGTGGTACATCTGTGACCTCGGTTGCAGTCTCGGCTGCGAAGATTCCGGGGAGATCTGTCCAGTTTTCGATCGGGCCGACGGTAGTCATGAGCAGTTCTGCGATTTCTGCCTTGCGGCTTCCATCCTCATGACAAGCGCGTGCCATTGCAAGCAACTGCAAGCCGGTTACTAGGCAATGCTCGCGCTGGATGCAGTACCGCAACATCTGATCGGGAAAGTCACCCTCGGTTCGGTTCCGAAGAGGCGTATCGCGCCAAGTGTTGACGACAAGAATCCCCTTTGCATGCGCGCCGTCTGCGATTTCTTCAGAAATCCATTTTTCGAGTTGAGCAGCATTTTTTTCGGCGGCGCTCTTCGTTACCCCTTTGACCTCGACCACGATCCGCTGACCCTTATATTCTCCTCTTAGGTCGGTGCGACCCGCATCACCTTCCTCTAAGGCAAATCCAAACAACTCTAAAGCCTCTCGCACACGCCGCTCAAGTGCCGGGCCTGAACCTGTAATAAGCGTCTTCCACCGTTCATCCTGCGCTTGCTCTGCCTTCACTATGTCCAGTCTGTGCTGAACTTCGGCTAGCTCCCTCTCTAGCTCGATCTGCTTCGCCGCGCGCTCCACCTCGGAAGGGAATCGATAATTCGCAGTCCACGAGGGAAGTGATGAATCAGGTTCAACGACCATAGATTCGATCCACGAGAGCAAAAGGTCGGCAGGCCACGCTTCATCATCTTGCTCGTCTACAGCCTCACCCTTTGATTCGACATCACCGGTACCATCGCTGGAGTCCGCGTCATCCTCGTGCTCTTCGTCATCGGCGAAGGGAAGTAATAAATCAGGTAGCAAGATTAGTAACCCGCCAGACTTTGTTTTGATGAGCCCGGCAACACTCTTCTTGGTTCCCTTGACATGGAGCAGCGGTCTGATCGTCTTGTCGTTCTTAAGCACGCACCGGTATGCCCAGTAGGCCCTTGTCTTGCGGAACAAGGATGCCATTAAGTCATTGGCGGAAGTCATTTCAACGCCGGTACCGTATGTTCGCTCAATGTTAGTAGGTATAGCGCTCATCAGATCGAACTTTTTAACGATCTGGTTGGTTGTCCTGTTCCTTCCCGTGCCCGAGTAAGTGCGCTCGCCAGTGTCTACGTAGACTTCGGTATCACCTGGAAGAATCACTACAAGGCAGCGACCCATTTCAACGAACTCCAGGAACTCTGCACGTCTACGTTCAACATCGCTTATTAGACGGGCGGACTGGTGTTCGGAAAGAGAGTCTTTTCCTTTGAAGGTGCCGGAGTACGTCGAATAGATCCGTAACGTCTCTGATGGCTTCCAAAACACGACATCGTAGTCGTAGAGGGAGACGGATGAACCGAACTGAAAATGGTCTTCATCGACTCCTAGCTCACAGTCAAGGCTAAGCACTCGCATACCTACATTCTCTCATCATCACGTGAGAGAGGATGAGGGAGGGTTAAGGACTAGCGAGGTTGCCGAGGTTGGTCGGTCTACCCTGGACCAGGGCTCGACTGCTACCCCGGGAACCTGCTGGTCTACAACCCGTGACCAGCTAGGGGGTTAACTAAGCCACGGGCGGCACTCACCAGCTCCGGCACGACGGCCAACGCGGAGGCACACCGTGACCGAGCCCGTGTCGAAGTGTGATGGTCTTGCAGGATCAGGGCCAGCCGCGGTTCGCCGGCGTAGTCACCTACATCGGCGACGGTCCAGATTTCGCCCGTCTCAATCCTCAGGCCAGGCCGAGACCGAATCTACGAATGCCTGATCCGCTTCGGCTTCTTGACTCGCCGCGACAGCACGTGACTGCCGGTGCGCCTCCTCGGCGAACCCGGCGGCAGTCACGTCAGACACCCAGATCTGGATAGGACGCAGGCCTGCGACCGCAAGCGAGCACGATCGGCCTTAACCAGGTCGCGAGTCGTTGGGTCGGCCACCAGAACACCTCCGCTTGTCACATGTAACGGTAGCCAGCCGTTCGGATGCAACGGGGTCTCAGATCTCAACCGCGCCCGGCGCTCAGGCCGCGGGGACGTCCAACGCCTGCTCGGCGGCCAACCGATCGGTGATGTCGGCCCGCAGCGCCTTCTTGTCGATCTTGCCGATGTTGGTGCTCGGCAGCGAGTCCACCAGCACCAGCCGCTCCGGCAGCTTGAACCGGGCCACCCCCTCGGCGCGCATCACGTCCTGCACGTCGGCCAGCTCCACCGTGACCCCGGCCCGGGGCACCACGTAGAGGCAGACCCGCTCGCCCAGCTCGCCGCCGGGCATCGCCACCGCGGCCGCGAGCCGCACCCCCGGCACCCGGTAGGCGAAGCTCTCCACCTCCTCGGCCGAGACCTTCTCACCACCGCGGTTGATCATGTCCTTGTCCCGGCCCTCGATCACCACGTTGCCGTCCGGACGCACCCGCACGATGTCTCCGGTGCGCAGCCAGCCGTCACCGACGAACGCGAGCGCGTTCTGCTCCGGCGCCCGGTAGTAGCCGCGCGGCGTGCACGGCCCGCGGGTCAGCAGCACGCCGGTCTCACCCAGCGGCACCGGGTCGCCGGCTTCATCCACCACCAGCAGCTCGTCGGCGGTGGTGATCGGCCGGCCCTGGCTGTTCAGGGCCACCTCCACCGGGTCATCCGGCCGGGTGAGGCACACCAGGCCCTCGGCCATCCCATAGCCCTGCTGCAGCACCCGCGCCAGCACCGGGGCGATGCTGCGGGCCAGGTGGTCGGCCGGCCGGGAGCCCCCGACCAGCAGCATCCGCATCGAGCTGAGGTCGTGGCTGGTGTCTGATTCGCGATGCTCCAGCCAGCGCTGCAGGACCGCCGGCACCGCCGCGCTGACCGTCACCCCTTCGTCGGCGATCACGTCGAAGACCCCCGGCGGCGCCGGTGACGCGGCGATCACCAGCCGCCCGCCGGCTCGCAGCACGGCCAGGTTGGTGCCCAGCGGCATGCTGTGGCCCAGCGGCAGCAGCACCAGCGACACCGTCCCGGCGTCGAACCGGCAGATCTGCATGGTGTTGCGGACGTAGCAGCCGTAGTCGTCATGCGCCCGGGCGATCAGCTTGGGCAGCCCCGTGGTGCCGCCGGAGAGCAGCATCAGCGCGATCGACCGGCTGTCCGGCGCCGCCTCGTCCAGCTGGGCGCGGGCGCCGGCCGGGTCCTCGGCGGGCCGGCACAGCGCCCGCAGGTCCACGCTGCCGGGCAGCACCTGCTCGCCGAGCACCAGCACGTGCTCGATGGTGGCGCTGCCCGCGGCGACCTCGTGCGCCAGCGCCTGGTGGTCGAAGTCGCGCATCACGTCGGGCGCCGCTATCGCCCGGGCCTCGGAGTGCTCGGCCAGGAACGACAGCTCGTGCCTGCGATGCGCCGTCAACCCCATCACCGGGATCACGCCGAGCCGCAGGCACGCCAGCGTCAGGACGACGAACTCCCAGCAGTTGGGCAGCTGCAGCACGATCCGGTCATCCGGGCGCAGCCCCAGCGCCCGCAGCCGCAGCGCCGCGCCGTCGGCCCGCTCGACGAGCGCGCGATAGCTCAACCGCTGCGGGCCGTCGACGACCGCGATCGCGTCCGGGGCGGCGTCGGCGGCGGCGTAGATCGGCTCGGTGAGGGTGCGGCCCTCCCAATGGCCCTCGGCCACATAGCGGGCGACGACCTCATCCGGCCAATCGACGGTGCCTGCTCGGCTCGGCTGGGTCGGGGTCCTGGCCATGCCGCGACGCTATTGCGCCGCCGGGCTGCCCAGCCTCTCCTCACCTGCCGAGCTGACCCGAGCCGAGCCGAGCTGACCCGAGCCGCCGCCCGCAAGCCCGATCAGCTGCCGAGCACCCGGCGCAGGTAGTCGTTGCTGAACCGGCGGTTCGGGTCGTAGGTGTCGCGCACCGCGAGGAACTCATCGAACAGCGGGTAGGCCGGCGCCAGGTCCTCGGCCGAGCGGTAGTGCAGCTTGGCCCAGTGCGGCCGGCCGTCGGCCTCACGGGCGATCGCCTCGACGGCGGCGAACCACTGGTCATAGGAACGCCGGTGGTACTGGTACACCGCGACATAGCAGGTCTCGCGACCGAAGGCCGGCGACAGCGGGATGTTGTCGGCAGCCGTCAGCCGGACCTCGACCGGAAACACGACATCTTCCCCGGAACGCTGCACCCAGTCGTCGAGCTCGTCCAGGACGTGCGGCAGCGACGCCCGGGGAATCGCGTACTCCATCGTGCGGTACAGCAGCGAGCCCTGGCTCGGCACGATCCGGTAGGCCCGGTCGGTGTAGCTGCGTTCGGGCAGCGCCCGGGTGGTGAGCCGGTTCACCCTGGCGGTCAGCCTGGGCCAGGTGGCGGTCAGCCGGTTGATGCCCTCGTAGACCACATCGCCCAGGAACCGCTCGTCGCGCCAGCTGCGCAGCGCGCCACGCGGGTGCAGCGGGGCGTCGGCCGGCAGCCGGGTCTGCACCTTGGTCAGCACCCGCCGGGTGTGCGGGAACCAGAGGAACTCGAAGTGATCCCGAAGCTCCAGCTTGGCCAGCACCTCGAGCAGGTCGTCGTAGTCGGCCGGCGCCTCGACCGAATGCAGGGCGAAGGCCGGCTCGCACTGCAGGGTCACCGCGGTGATGATGCCCAGGGCGCCGAGGCTGAGCCGGGCCGCGGCGAACAGCTCGGGATGCTGCTCGGCCGAGCATTCCAGCAGCTGCCCGTCGGCGGTGACCAGTTGCAGGGCCCGTACCTGGCTGCACAGGCCGGCGTAACGCCGGCCGGTGCCGTGGGTGCCGGTGGCGATGGCGCCGGCGATGGTGGCGGCATCGAGATTGCCCAGGCAGCTGATCGACAGGCCGAGCTTCCACAGCTGCTCGTTCAGCTCCCGCAACGTGGTCCCGGCGGCGACGGTCACCAGGCCGGTCTGCTTGTCGGCGGCCAGCACCCCGGTCATCCCGGACAGGTCGAGCATCACGCCCCGGGTCACCGCGATGTCGGTGAAGCTGTAGCCGGCGCCGACCGCCTTCACCGACAGCTCGTCCTGGGCGGCGCGGCACACCTCGGCCGCCACCTCGTCCGGCGAGCATGGGTACTGGAGCCGGGCCGGCGTCACCGAATAGGTGCCCGCCCAGTTGCGCCAGCTGCCTGAGCCCTGTCTCGCCATATCCTGGGGACTATAGGACCCTCGGCCGCCGTGAGCACGCCGGATCGACGGATGTGGCGCGCCGCTTCACACCCAGGTAGCAGCCGCTACGAGTGCGCGATGTTGTCCCAGCCCTCGACGTCCTTCGGGCTGCGCGGATCCGGGCCGATGTAGCGGGCCGACGGGCGGACCAGCCGGCCGGTCTTCTTCTGCTCCATGATGTGCGCGGCCCAGCCGGCGGTGCGGGCGCAGCTGAACAGCGCCGGCATCATGTGCGGCGGCACCTCGGCGAAGTCCAGGATGACCGCGGCCCAGAACTCGACGTTGGTCTCGATCGGGTGGTCCGGGCGGCGCTCGCGCAGCTCCTTCAACGCGGCCTGCTCCAGAGCGGCGGCGACCTCGTAGCGGGGCGCGTTCAGCTCCTTGCAGGTGCGGCGCAGCACGCGGGCGCGCGGGTCCTCGGCCCGGTACACCCGGTGGCCGAAGCCCATCATCCGTTCCTTGCGGTCCAGGATGTCGGTGACCACCTTGCGGGCGTCACCGGAGCGCTCCACCGCCTCGAGCATCGGCAGCACCCGGGCCGGGGCGCCGCCGTGCAGCGGACCCGACATCGCGCCGATGGCGCCGGAGATCGCGGCGGCGACGTCCGCGCCGGTCGAGGCGATCACCCGGGCGGTGAAGGTCGAGGCGTTCATGCCGTGCTCGGCGGCCGAGACGAAGTAGGCGTCGACGGCGTCCACGTGGCGCGGATCCGGCTCGCCGCGCCAGCGCGTCATGAACCGCTCGACGATGGTGCGGGACTGGTCGATGCGCGACTGCGGAACGGCCGGCGCGCCGACCCCGCGGGCCGACTGGGCCACGTAGGACAGCGCCATCACCGAGGCCCGGGCGGCCTGCTCGCGGGCCTCGTCGTCACTGATGTCCAGCAACGGCCGGTAGCCCCAGATGGGGGAGAGCATCGCCAGCGCGGCCTGCACGTCCACCCGGACGTCACCGGTGTGCACCGGGATCGGGAACGGCTCCGCCGGCGGCAGGCCGGGCCCGAACTTGCCGTCCACCAGCAGCGCCCAGACATTGCCGAACGTGACGTGGCCGACCAGTTCCTCGATGTCGACGCCGCGGTAACGCAGCGCGCCACCGTCCTTGTCAGGTTCGGCGATCTCGGTTTCGAACGCGATGACGCCCTCGAGGCCGGGGCTGAAATCGTCTGACATGCAACTGACTCCGATCGCTTGGTCAGCTCACCGTCCGTCTGGCGGAGCCGCGCGGAAGGCTCGCTGAGCTGTGGGCGCGATGGCGATGCACCCGACGAGTCCATTGTTACCTATCCTTCGGCGGCGCAGTCACGCGCCTTCGCCGGGCTGGAAGAATGGGCCGGGTGACCGTCTCTGGGACCGACTCCACCGATCCGCTGGCGAGGCTGGTCAGCCTGCGCCGCTCCTACGGCGCCGGCGAGCTGAGCGAGGACCTGCTGGCGCCGACCTGGCTGGAGCAGCTGCGGCTGTGGTTCGTCCAGGCGGTGGCCGATGACCGGGTCCACGAGCCCAACGCCATGCAGGTGGCCACGGTCGACGAGGCCGGCCGGCCGGACCTGCGGACCGTGCTGGCGCGGGGCTTCGACGCCGCCGGCGTGGTCTTCTACACCAACTACCAGTCCGCCAAGGGCCGCCAGCTCACCGCCAACCCGGTGGCCGCCGCGCTGTTCTCGTGGCTGCCGCTGGAGCGCCAGGTGCGCCTGCGCGGCCCGGTGGCCAAGGTCGACCCGGCCGAGACCGCCCGCTACTTCGCGTCCCGCCCGCGCGGGGCACAGCTGGCGGCCTGGGCCTCGCCGCAGTCCGAGTCGATCGCGAACCGGGCCGAGCTGGAGCGGCGGCTGGCCGAGGTCACCGAACGCTTCGGCGAGGGTGAGATCCCGCCGCCGCCGCACTGGGGCGGCTACCGGATCACGGTGACCGAGGCGGAGTTCTGGCAGGGCCGGGAGTTCCGGTTGCACGACCGGCTGCGCTACCGGCTGGCGGCCGGCTTCGCCGACGGCAGGACCGACTTTGCCGACGGCGTGGCGGACGAGACGAGCGCGGCCGGCGGCGAGGAGTGGCTGGTCGAGCGGCTCGGCCCGTGACCCAGGACGGCACGCCCGGGCCGGAAGCAGCGCTCGAGTCCGAGGCCGAGCCCGAGGCCGGCTGGTTGCGCAGGCACGCCATCGACACCGCGCCGCTGAGGATCGCCCCGTTCCGGCGGCAGGTGATGGGGCAGGGCACCTCGTTCATCGGGGCGATGCTGACCGCGGTGGCCGTCCCGGTGCAGGTCTACCAGCTGTCGCGCTCGTCCCTGCAGGTCGGCTTGGTGGGCCTGGCCGGGCTGATCCCGCTGGTGGTCTTCGGCCTGTACGGCGGGGCCATCGCCGACGCCATCGACCGCCGCACGCTGCTGCTGATCAGCTCGCTGGGAACCTGGGCGTGCACGGTCGGGCTGCTGCTGCAGACCCTGGCCGACCTGCGCAGCGTGCCGCTGATCCTGGCCCTGGTCGCCGCCCAGTCCGGCTTCTTCGGCGTCGCCTCGTCGGCGCGCGGGGCGATCATCCCCAGGATCGTGCCGCTGGAACTGGTGCCGGCCGCCAACACCATGACGTTCACAGTGGGCAATGTCGGCCAGGTGATCGGCCCGCTGATCGCCGGGGTGCTGGTCACCCGGCAGCACGGCTTCGCCTACGCCTACGCCGTGGACGCCGCGCTGTTCACCCTGGCCATGTACGCCAACGTGCGGCTGCCCCGCATCCCGCCGGACGGCTCGTCCCCGCGGGCCGGGCTGCGCTCGGTGCTGGACGGGCTGCGGTTCATCAGCGGGCATCCGGTGCTGCTGATGTCCTTCGTGGTCGACATCGTGGCGATGGTGTTCGCGATGCCCCGGGCGCTGTACCCGCAGGTGGCCGATGACCGCTGGCACGGTCAGGTGGGCCCGCTGTACGCCGCGATCGCGATCGGCTCGGTGCTGGCCGGGCTGTCCGGCGGTTGGATCGCCCGGGTCCGCCGGCAGGGGGTCAGCCTGACCTCGGCGATCGTGGTCTGGGGGTTGGCCGTGGCGGTGGCGGGCCTGGCCCACCAGCTGTGGCTTGCGGTGCTGCTGCTGGCGGTGGCCGGCGCGGCCGACCTAGTCAGCGCCGTGTACCGCCAGACCATCCTGCAGACCTACGCCCCCGATGTGATGCGCGGGCGGATGCAGGGGGTCTTCGTGGTGGTGGTGGCGGGCGGGCCCCGGCTGGGCGACCTGCGGGCCGGCGCCACCGCCTCGCTCACCTCGGTCACGGTGTCGTGGGTGGGCGGTGGCCTGCTGTGCGCCGGCGCGGTGCTGATCGCGGCTCGGGCCGTCCGGTCGTTCTGGCAGTACGACGCCCACCAGCCCCCGGTTGAGCCGGACTCGCTACCGTCGAGCGCATGATCTTCGACGGCCAGGCGCTATGACGTGTGACGGCAGGGCGCTATGAGCTTTGACGGCAGGCGCTACGAGATCGCCGCCGGCGGTTACCGGGCGACCCTGGCCGAGGTCGGGGCCTGCCTGGCGGGGCTGTGGCACGACGGCACGCCGATCACCGTGGAGAACCCGACGCGGGCCCTGCCGCCCAAGTCCAGCGGCGCGGTGCTGCTGCCGTGGCCGAACCGGATCGCCGGCGGCCGCTACCGCTTCGACGGCGAGGACTACCAGCTGCCGCTCACCGAGCCCGCGCGGCTCAACGCCAGCCATGGCCTGGTGAAGTGGGTCCGGTGGAGCGCCGAGCGCCAGGACCGCTCGTCGGTGACGCTGACCCACGAGCTGGCGCCCCAGACCGGCTACCCGTTCGAGCTGCGCCTTCAGCTGGACTACCGCCTCGACGCCGACGCCGGACTGCGGGTGAGCGCGGTCGTCACCAACACCGGCCGGTCCGCCGCGCCGTTCGGGGCCGGCTTTCACCCCTACCTGGACCTGGCCGGGCACGAGCTGGACACCGCCGAGCTGCTGGTGCCGGCCGGGGCGGTGATCGAGGCCGATGACCGCCAGATCCCGACCGGGCGCCATCGCGTCGAAGGCACCCCGCACGACCTCAGGACGATCCGGCCGATCGGCGGCCTGCGGCTGGACCACGGCTTCACCGAGCTGACCGGCTCGGCGGCGCTGCTGCGCACCGAGCAGCGCAGCGTCGAGATCCGCTGGGACGCCGCCTTCGGTTACCTGCAGGTGTTCACGCCGCCGTTCATCACGCCCGGGCGCAACGCGGTGGCGATCGAGCCGATGAGCTGCCCGGCCAACGCCTTCAACTCCGGCGAGGGGCTGATCCGGCTGGAGCCAGGGCAGCAGTGGACCGGCAGCTGGGGCGTCCGGCTGGTCTGAGCGGCAGCTGGCCCGCCGGGGTGGCCCGACTCAGCGGGACTGCAGCGCGTCCAGCGCGACCGCCATCGCCGCCGCCACGCGGCCGTCGACCCGACCGCCCGGGACGGTGACCTCGTACCGGTCCCGCAGCGAGCGCTTGCGCACCGAGGAGAGGACGACGTTCCCCTGCGCGTCGGTGAAGTCGAAGTGGAAGAGGAACGGCGACGGCAGGTCGCCGACGAAGGGCAGGCGCTCCCACAGGCGCCGGGCGATGGCGACGCCCTGACTGCGTTCGGTCCCGCTGGCGAGGCCTGCCGCCCAGGTGAGCTCCCACGAGGACCGCAGCAGGGACTTGGCGAACTCCTTGCGGAAGCTGCCGATCGGCTGACCCTCGGCGTCCAGCACGTCGTACGTGGCGGCCAGGTCGATCCGCTTGCGCGCCTTGAAGCTGAACACCGGCACGGAGCGCTTCTCGTCGGCGTAGAACGTGACCTGCTCCTTGAACGCCATCCGCTTCTGCTGCGCGACGGCCAGCACTTCGCCCTCGGAGCCGTCCGGCAGGGCGGCACGGATCTCGTAGCGGTTCACCATCATGGTGATCTTCTGCTTGACGAAGAAGTGGTCGACGTTCGCGAGGTTGGTCATGGTTGCTCCGACGTCTGGGGGTAAGGGGTGGGTTTCCGGAGAGTCTTCCACGGAGTCGAGGGCCAGGGGCTCCACCGGGTGGGACTGCTAGCGGCGCGTCCACACGCATTGTGCGGCCCGAAACGTCGCTCGAACGGCCTTGGCCACGACGTTTCCGGCCGCACAATGGCGTGCTCGGGGTTGGGCGACCGCGAGACGCGGGGCCGCGATGTCGGCTGGCAGGCAACGGATTGCGGGCATCAGGTGTCTAGGCAGTAAGGGCGTAACCGGCCAATAGGCCGGATCGCCTTGCCTTGCCTAGGAGCGTGTCATGTCCAGCAAGCGGCTCAACCCCTGGACGCCGGCCTTTCTCCTCGCGTCGACCCTCGCTGCCGCCGCGGCGGTCTTCCAGAACTTCTACCGGCTCTCGCGGGCGCCGATCCAGGTCGATGAGGCCCTGTACGCGAATGTCTCGTGGCGATACCTGCACTGGGACTCACTCACCGCCGCGCAACGGTCCTCGGCGCTGAACAACTTCGAGCATCCACCTCTGGCCAAAGTGCTCTTCGGCGTCGCCGAACTCGTTCAGGGGCAGCCGGATATCGGCGCCGCGCGTGCCGTCAGCGCTTCGTGCACGGTGGGCGCCGCGCTGATCCTGTGCCTCTGGCTGGGCGCGGCGGTCAACAGGTGGGTGGGACTGCTGGCCGGCAGCACGCTGGCGCTGATTCCGATGAGCGTGGCCCCGCAGGTCACCCGCTTCGGCCGGACCGCGATGCTCGACCCGGTCGCCGGGTTCTTCATGGTCGGCTCGCTCGCGCTGGGGTGGTACTGGTTCCGGTATTCCGGTCGGCGGGCCTGGGTGCTGGCGATCGGCGCGGGTATCAGCACCGGTTTGGCCAGCGCCAGCAAGGAGAACGGCTTTCTCGGCCTGGTGGCGCCGATAGCTGTCGGCCTGGCGTGGTCGCTGCGTCCGCTGACCGCGCTGCTGGTCCGGCTGCTGCAGTCGCTCGGCGCGGTGGCCGCGGCGGCGGGCACTTTCCTCTGCTGCTACCTGCCCTTCGGTGACCCGGTTGGGCGGATCGGCTACCTGTACCGCTTCCAATCCCGGCACTCCCGCGACGGGCACCTCGTCGGATTCGACGGGCAGCTGTCCACTCACCCGCCCTGGTGGACGAACCTGTGGTTCGCCGCTCACGGGATCGGTCCGATCCTGAGCTGGACGATTCCGCTGACGATGCTGGCGGCTGTCGTGCTGCGCCGGGACCGATTGGTCGGCTGGCTGGTCGCCGCGCTGGTCGGGCCGCTGGCCTTTCACTGCTGGCTGGCCGGGGTGGTGCTGCCCTTCTACTGGACGCTCTGGCTTCCGGCCGCGGTGGCGCTCTCATCGCTGGGCTGCTGGGAGTTCATGTGGCGGGGCGGGCGAGCGCGGTCCGCCGACTGGCCGCCAGACCTGCGCCGCCGGCTGGCGCGTGGCGGCGCAGGTCTGGCGGCGGCCTGCGCGCTGGCAGCGATCGCGATCCCGTCGATCGGGCAGCTCGACCAGGTCGCGCGGCTGCAGCGGGACGGCGCGGTCGCGCTCCCCGAGATCCGCACCCGGCTCGGACTGCACGGCGCGGTGTTGACGACCGGATTCCTGCGGGTCGAGGTGTCGACGTTCACCGGGTCAGCCCCCGTGCACGTGCGGTTGCCCGAGGCCCTGCACGGCATCGACACCGTCCTGATCGGGCAGCCCCGTTGCCGCACCAGCTTCGACGCCACCATCCGCGCGTTCGTGGCGACGAACCTGCGGTCGGGTTCGCTGCGGCTGGTTCGCGCCGACCGGTTGGCGCGCCTCTACGTGGCCAGCGGGCTGCTGCGAGCACCGAAGGCGGACGAGATCCGGGCGCAGCCAGCCGTCCGGATGGTCACCGGTTGCTGATGGCCGGCCGATCTGTGTGCCGATCAGCCGGCAGTCTCGTCGCCGGGGGTCAGCAGGTGGCGCTGCGAGCGGGGCAGGTCGAAGTCGTCAGCCAGGTCCGCGGCCCGGTCCCACAGCTCGATGACCTGGCGGTCCTCGACCAGCGCGCGGGTTTCGGCCAGCAGCAGCTGAGCAAGCTCGGCCGGCACCGCCGCCGGGTCGCCGTACTGGTCGGCCATGCTGGAGATGAACTCCTGCAGCGTGTGGTTGCCGTCGGCGACGTGGAAGATCGCCGTCCGCCAGTCCTCGAGCAGGTCAGTGATCACGCCGCCGGCGTCGAAGACGTCGATCTCGGCCGGTCCGTGCCAGTCCCAGGACCGGCGGCGAGCGAGGAACTTCTCGGCCCACGGATGGTCGAGCACGGCGTACGGGCGGGTTTCGACGCGCGGTGTCATGTCAGGCCCTCTTGAAGTGCGTGATGGAGATGTCGCCGGCGCCGGTCTTGACCGCGCCGATCTCGCAGTTCGTCGCCACGCCGTTGATCGTCCTGTTGACCGGCTGCCCGGCCGCCAGGCCGGCCGGCGGGGCGTTGGTCTTGTCGTACTGGTAGATCGGGACCATGGCGTTGACGTCGACCCGGGCCGACCGGGCCGGTCCGGCCGCGAAGTCCGTGGCGTCGGCGTTCACCGCCCCGATGAGCGTCGCATCGTCGGTCACGAAGGTGCGCGACCCGTAACCGGCCGTGGCGTCGGCGGCCTGGCCGGCCACGGCCATCACGTGCTTGGTGTGGGTCGCCCCGGACACCGACGTGGCTGCCGGGGCCCCGCCGACGGTCATCCGGCGGATGGTCGGACCGCCGTGCTGGGCGGCCTGGCGGCGCAGCGCTCCCAGGTCGGCTGCTGGCCCGACCGGGCCGTTGGCGACAGGGCCGGCGGCGGCGCTGGGGGCGACGGCCAGGCCGCTGAGGCCGACCGTACGCCGGACCGGCGCGGCCTCCACGGTGTCGGAGGCGGGTGACTCGGTGTCCGAACGCGCGCCGGCGCGCGCCTCGTCCTTCGCAGACAGAGCGCGTCTCATCGAGTCCTCCTCACCAGGCTGGGCCTTTTCCTGTCGTTACCTTAAGTCACCTCACGCCGAATAAACGACGATTCGCGCGAACCGAGCCGAAAAAGGCCGGGAGCTGTCAGCGGCGCACCGCGCGGACCGACTCGTAGTCGGCCAGGGCTTTGGCCCGCTCGGCCGCGTGGTCGACGATCCGGTCCGGATAGCCCGGCGGCAGGCCGCCCGGCGCGCGCCACGGCTCGTGGATGCGGTCGGCCGGAAGCCCGGCCAGCTCGGGCACGTAGCGACGGACGTAAGCGCCGTCCGGATCGAACTTCTGCCCTTGCAGGCTCGGGTTGAAGATCCGGAAGTACGGCGCCGGGTCGGTCCCGGTGCCGGCCACCCACTGCCAGCCGTGGACGTTGCTGGCCAGGTCGCCGTCCACCAGGTGCGCCATGAAGTGCCGGGCTCCGGCCTGCCATTCCAGGTGCAGGTCCTTGACCAGGAACGAGGCCACGATCATCCGCACCCGGTTGTGCATCCAGCCCTCGGCCAGCAGCTGGCGCATGCCGGCGTCGACTATCGGGTAGCCGGTCCGGCCGGCGGCCCAGGCGGCCAGCCGCTGCCGGGCGAGCTCGCCGGTCGGGTGCGGCAGGTCGGCGAGCTCGGTGCGGTAGTGCTCGCGCGCGGAGTCCGGCCGGCGGTGCAGGACGTCGGCGTAGAACTCCCGCCAGGCCAGCTCCTTACGGTACACCTCGTGCTGCGGCCGCAGGTCGGCCAGCAGGGTCCGGGGATGCACCGTGCCCCATTTCAGGTGCACCGACATCCGCGAGGTGCCGGCCAGGTCCGGCCGGCTGCGGTCCTGGCGGTACCGCTCGATCGGGCCGTCGCGAAAGGACTGCCAGGCCTGGCGGGCGGCTGACTCGCCGACCTCGGGCAGCCGCAGCTGCGAGGGCAGTCGCGGGTCGGCGGGAATGCCGTCGCGGCGCACCTGGTCGGCCGGCAGCCACTGGGTCCGGGCGGCCGGCGCGGGCTCGGGCCAGCCGCGCGCGAGCCAGGCGCGGTAGAAGGCCGAGTACACCTGAAAGCCGGCGCCCGAGGCGTTGACGAGCCGGCCGGGCGGCACCGCGTAGGGCGAGCCGGTCCGCACCAGCGGCGCCGGTAACGCCTGCGCCACCGCCTCGTCCCGGGCCGCTCCGTACGGGCCGAAGTCGGCGGCGCAGTGCACCGAGTCGGCGGCCACTTCGCGGCACAGCTCGCCCAGCACGGTCGCCGGCCGGCCGTGGCGGACCACCAGGTCGCCGCCCAGCTGGGCGTCCAGGGACCGCAGGCTCCGGTACAGAACCGCCAGCCGGGCAGCGCCGGACGGGGCGAGCAGGGCCGGGTCCAGCACGAACACGCCCAGCACCGAGCCACCGCCGGCCTCGGCCGCCGCGATCAGCGCCGGGTTGTCCAGAAGTCGCAGGTCGCGGCGGAACCACATCACAGCGGGCACGCTTTCGACGGTATGCGTTTGCCGCCTGATGTGGTGAAGTACCTCCCATGGAGCTGACCAAGTTCGGCCATGCCTGCGTCCGGATCGCCGACGGCGACCGGCGGCTGGTCATCGACCCGGGCACCTGGAGCGAGGTCTCCGAGGCGCTCACCGATATCGACGCGGTGCTGATCACCCACGAGCACGCCGACCACCTCGACGTGGACAAGCTGACCGCGGCGGCCACCGCCAACCCGGCGCTGAAGGTCTGGGCGCCGCTGGCGGTCGCTGACCAACTGGCCGGCAACCAGGTGTTGAGCGAGCGGGTCACCGCCGTCGGGCCGGCGCAGTCCTTCACGGCCGGCGGCCTGCAGGTGCGCACCTACGGCGGGCAGCACGCGCTGATCCACTCCTCGATCCCGGTGGTCGCCAACGTCGCCTACCTGGTGGGCGACGCGGTCTATCACCCCGGTGACTCCTTCACGGTGCCCAACGCGATCGTCGAGGCGCTGCTGGTGCCGATCAACGCACCGTGGGCGAAGGTGGCCGAGGCGCTGGACTTCACCATCTCGGTGCGGGCCCCCCGGGCCTTCCAGATCCATGACGGCCTGCTCAACAGCACCGGGCTCGGACTCTACGAGAGGCAGCTCAGCCGGGTCGGCGAGCTCTACGGCGTGACCCGCTTCAAGCACCTGGACGCCGGCGAAAGCGTCCAGCTATGACAAGTGCTGTGGACTCACTCGCCGCTGCCCGGGAACTGCTGGCCCGGCACCCGATCATCGACGGGCACAACGACCTGCCCTTCGAGCTGAGGGAACAGGTCAACTACGACCTCGACGCCTACGACATCGGCCAGCGGCAGAGCCGCACCCACACCGACCTGGTACGGCTGGCCGAGGGCGGCGTCGGCGGGCAGTTCTGGTCGGTGTTCGTGCCGGCCGGCTGGGCCGGCGAGCGGGCGGTCACCGCCACCTTCGAGCAGATCGACGTGGTGCTCAGGATGGTGGCCCGCTACCCGGACCGGATGGTGCTGGCCAACACCGCGGCCGACGTCCGGCAGGCCTGGAGCCAGGGCAAGCTGGCCAGCCTGATGGGTGCCGAGGGCGGCCACTCGATCGACTGCTCGCTGGCGGTGTTGCGGGTGATGGGCAGCCTGGGCGTGAAGTACCTGACGCTGACCCACAACGACAACGTCCCGTGGGCGGACTCGGCCACCGACGAGCCGGTGCTGGGCGGGTTGAACGACTTCGGCCGCGAGGTCGTCGCCGAGCTGAACCGGCTGGGCATGCTGGTCGACCTGTCACACGTCTCGCCCGGCACCATGCGCGACGCGCTGGCGGTGACCAGCTCGCCGGTGATCTTCAGCCACTCCTCGGCCCGGGCGGTCTGCGATCACGTGCGCAACGTGCCCGACGACGTGCTGAGCACGCTGGCCGGCAACGGCGGCCTCTGCATGGTGACCTTCGTGCCGTCCTTCGTCAGCGAGGACTGCCGGGCCTTCGACGAGGAGGTGAGCGCGCAGATGGTGGAGCGGGGCGAGAACATCCGGGACTGGCAGTCGCGGATGGCGGCCACCGCCCGCTACGCCGCCGATAGCCGGCCGCGGCCCACCGCGACCATCGCCCAGGTCGCCGACCACATCGAGCACGTCCGCGAGGTCGCGGGCCTGGCCCATGTCGGCATCGGCGGGGACTACGACGGCTGTGACCGGCTGCCGGTCGGCTTGGAGGATGTCAGCGGCTATCCGGCGCTGATCGCCGAGTTGCTGGAGCGCGGCTGGTCCGAAGCCGAGCTGGCGGCGCTGACCGGGGAGAACCTGCTCCGGGTGCTCGCCGACGCGCACCGGTAGCGCCGCACCCAGCCGCATTCACCGGCCCGGAAGGTCACCGGCCCGGGAGGTCACCGGCTCGGGAGGTCACCGGCCCGGGAGGTCACGGGCCGCGGAAATCACCGGCTCGGGAGGTCACCGGCCCGCTTCGGCTCGGTCGGCGTCGCTGCGGTCTCCAACGCTTCGGTCTCCAGCGCCGTGGTCTGCTGCGCCTCGGCCTGCCTCGCGGTGGCCTGCTTCGCCGAGACCCGTCCCCAGGTGTTGACGATCACCACGCCGGTCAGCGCCACCAGGCCGCCGATCAGCGACAGCAGGGAGGGAACCTCATCGAGCCAGAGCCAGGCGATCACCACGGTGGTGGGCCCGCCGATGTAGAGGAAGCTGCCCGCCTTTGACGCCGGGATCCGGGACAGGGCATAGGCCCAGGAGGCGTAGGCCAGCGCGGCGGGGAAGACGCCGAGGAAGACCACCATCCAGATCGCGGAGGCCGGCGCGTCGGCCACCTCCGAACCGATGTCCAGGCCGAACGGGATCATCATCAGCGTGCCCAGCCAGACGGCGACGGTGATCACCTGGATCGCGCTGTAGCGGGCCAGCAGCGGTTTCTGGCAGATGAAGAAGAGGCTGAACGCCAACGCCGCGAGCAGCAGGAGCAGCGCCGCCGGCTCCAGCGACACCTCCTTGCCCTCACCGAAGAAGATCATCAGCGCGCCGGCGAAACCGATCCCCATGCCGACGAACGCGATCGAGGTGACCCGCTCCTTCAACAGCAGCACGGCGAAGATGGCGGTGAACAGCGGCGCGGTCTGGACCAGGAACGCGGCCGAGCCGGCCTTGATGTACTGGGAGCCGAAGTTCAGGGTGAGGTTGTAGGTCGCGACGCCGAACAGGCCGACCAGCGCCAGCTGCGGCAGGTCCCGGCGTTGGGGCAGCGGCAACCGGAAGGCCGCCAGCATCGCGCCCAGCACCAGCGAGGCGATCAGGTACCGGAACAGGGCGAGCGAGCCGGGCGAGAAGTGCCGCACCGCGTCGCGCACGCCGACGAACGCCGCCGACCAGGACAGGATGCTGAACGCGACCGCCGCGATCGTCAGCAGCGACATCGACCGGGTGCTCGAGCGACGGCGGGAGGGGTCTTGCGCAGGACTGCCCGCCGCCGACGCGGACTGGTCGCTGGTGCTTCCGGTCACGCTGGACATGTCACGGGCTCCTCTCGCCGCTGTCTGCGATCGGGTCACCCGGCGGCTGGCCGGGCCGTACCCCGTCGTAGAGCGGCTTGGCCAGGTAGGGAGCCGGCGGCGGCTGGTAGCCGGGCGCCGGACAGTACTCGGACTCCTGTACGAACTGCATAGTATGCACGTACCGCTCACACAGGTCATAGACCACTTCGCTGGTCACCGTGACCAGCACCAGCGCTCCAGGGTCGGCGTCGGGATCGGGCTCGGCCACCTGCGCCGTGCCGTTCACCCGCAGCCGGTACTGCTCCTCGAAGTCGATGAAGAACAACCCAACCCGTCCGGTCGCCCGGATGTTGCCCAGGGTCGAGAACAACCCGTTGCCGTCGTAGAACGGCAGCGTCAGCGTCCGGTCGTCGAGCACCCGGATGAAGCCCGGGCGACCGCCCTTGTAGGTGCACTCGGGCCGGCCGGCGGCGTCCACGGTGGCGAGAAAGACCATCCGGCAGCCTGAGATGAACTTCGCCTGCTCGGGCGAGAGACCCGGCCGGACGAAGTGCTGCACCAACCGGTCGGCGAGCCGCCGGGTGTCGAACTGCTCCTGCAACTGGCGGGATTCCGGGCCGAAGAGGTCCTCCCCCCGCAGCGGCGGCTGCGCGTCAGCTGCCGAGGCCCCGTCAGCCGAGACCGAAGAGGACATCTCGGACCCGGCGGTAGAACTCGCTGGCCACGTTGCCGCGAATGGCGACACCGAGGGCGATCTCGTGCACCGTCTCCGGGGCGCGGTCCAGGATCGGCGTGAAGACGTGATCGAACCACTCGCGGCCGTGGTCCTCGTCGACGTGCACGTGCACTTCCTGGTAGCGGACCACGTCCTGGGGCACTCCCAGCCGGCGGCAGGCCTCGACCGTGGCCCCGAACCGAGCCGGCGCGGTCTGCTCCAGCAGGCCGATGCCGGCCAGGCTGCGCAGCGCGTAACGCCGGCGCAGCCCGTACATCAGCAGGTTGACCGCGTTGTTGTAGACCTCCGGCTGCTCCAGCACGCTGAGGTCTACCCCGCGCGGCTCCACCACTTCGCGGCGGAACCAGCTGGTGGAGTGGTCGAACATGTCGGTGTGCACGCCGGCCGGGTCGCCGTTGCCCATCTCGTCCCAGAAGTTCTCCGCGATCGTCATCTTGGTGACGCCCGTGGTGCCTACCTGCGACAGCGCGATGATGTCGTCGAAGCGGCCGTCGACCTTCTCCTCGGCCAGCATGAACATTCCGACGTCGAGCAGCGTCCCCTGGTGGCGCACGTAGTCGCAGAGGTCGTGGTACTCGTGCTGGGAGGCGAAGTCGAAATACCAGTCCCGAAAGTCGGCCGCGGCGGTCGGCAGAGCAGGGCCGGCCAGCACCCGCGCCTCCTCGTAGGAGTTCCAGGCCGCCTCGATGGCGGCCACCCGGGCCGGGGTGCTCCACTCGCCGAGTTGCGCGCTGCGCTCGGGCGGAACGAAGAAGTCCATGTAGTGCGAGTGCAGCTCGCGCAGGCAGATCAGCTTGGCATCCCGGTCGGGGACGGTCGCGAGATCTGTCGGAAAGGCCCGCTCGACGTCACTATCCAGCAGAGCGGAAGTGGTCACACCAACTCCTTCTCAGAAACGGGCAGTGTGCCCCCTGTCTACGCGCCGGATCGTATATTTTGGCCTATGTACTGTCAATGAATGTCCGTTTGATGTAGAATACTGCGCCCCGAAATTTCGGCGAATGTCTACAGAGCTGGCAATCCCAGCCGCTGCCGGGTCTCAGCCCGCCGGCGCCGGGCACGTTCCGGTTGGCCCCTCCAGCGCCGGTAACCCTCGATGACACCGGTGCCACCGTGCCTTGTCGGCCCGGTCGGGTCCGGCCACACTTCGAGGGCAGCGATATGCCCGGAGCGTTTTGCCGTAAAAGATTGACTATTCCTTATCATGCGCGTCAATTGCCGAGTGCTTTCAGCGCGGGTTCGCGCGTGAGAAAGAACAGCTCGCCCTACTGGGAAACAGCGCAATGAAAGTGCCGATTACCAGCCAGTAGCCAAATAACAGCTGGTCGCGGCGCGTCGAGACCGGGAATTCGGTTCTCGACCGGAACTATCCATGGTGCGGACGCGCGCATTACATGGGATCGTGATTTTGCTGTGTGGTCGATTTGGCCGGGGCCGGGGGGACCCCCACGACAAGATGGCGGTAGGGCGATGTATGCGATGCAGGCGTCCGGTCCAGAGCCCGGAGGGCCCAAGACCGGTGGCGCTCAGCTGCGTGAGTTGCTACTGGCCGGATTGGTCGACCGGCTGCCGGCGGCTATTTATGCCGCCGAGTCCGGCGCGGACGGGCAATGGATATATGCCAGTCCGCAGATTCAGGAAATTCTCGGTTTCGCCGCCGAAGACCTGATTTCTGATCCCGGCCTGTGGGCCCGACAACTGCATCCCGATGACCGCGACTGGGTGTTGCGCTCAGAAGCGATGCTGGACGGCAATGGTCGCTGCCAGGTCGAATATCGAATGATCCGCCGCGACGGCCAGGTTATCTGGGTACTCGATGACGCGTTGCTGGACGAGGTCGAGCAGGGCGCGATTCAGCACGGACTGCTCTATGACATCACGGCCCGAAAGCGCACCGAGTTGCTGCTCGCCGAGCACGCCGACATCGTCGAGCGGGTGGCCCGCGGTGATGAGCTGGAGGCCACCCTGATCGAGCTGGCCACCGCCACCGAGATGGTCAGCGGCACCGCGCGCTGCGTCATCGAGGTCCGGGCCGGCGCCGGGTTGGGACGTTCGATCCTCAGCTGCTCCGGCGGTGAGCTCGGCGCCGCGGACCTGAACCGGTTCGGACCGGCCAGCCACCAGGCCGAATTCGCCGCTCCCAACGGCGACCCGCTGGGACGGGTGAGCCTGCATTACCCGGATCTGGCGGTGGCCCACGACCTGGACGGCGACCTGGCCGGCTGGGCGGCCAGCCTGGCGTCGGTGGCCGTGCTGCGGGCCGCCGAGCACGCCCGGGTGACGCTGTCCATGTCGCTGCTGGAGGCGACGCTGGACGCCACCGCCGACGGGATCCTGGTGATCGACGCGGGCGGCCGGATCCTGGGCCACAACCAGAAGTTCCTCGACATGTGGCGGATCGAGCCGGCTGTGCTGGCCTCCGGGCAGGACGCGCAGCTGCGGGCCTCGGTGCTGGACCAGCTGGTCGATCCGGCTGAGTTCACCAGGCAGGCCGACCGGCTGATGGCGACCCCGGCCGAGTGCAGCCACGACGAGATCGAGTTTCTGGACGGGCGGTTCTTCGAGCGCTACTCCCAGCCGCAGCGGATCGAGGGCGTCTCGGTCGGGCGGGTCTGGAGCTTCCGGGACATGACCCTGCACCGTCAGCTCGAGCAGGAGCTGCGGGTCCAGGCGTTCACCGATCCGCTGACCCCGCTGGCCAACCGGACCTACTTCATCCAGCAGGTCACCGCGGCGCTGGCCTCCAGCCGGCGCCGGGAGGACAGCATGGCCGTCCTGCTGCTGGACCTGGACGACTTCAAGACGGTCAACGACAGCCTCGGCCATGTCGCCGGTGACGCGCTGCTGATCGCGGTCGCCGAACGGCTGCAGACCTGCGTGGCCGAAGGCGACGTCGCCGCGCGGCTCGGCGGTGACGAGTTCGTGGTGCTGCTGCGCCAGCTCAGCGGCGCCGATGACGCCGTCTACTCGGCTGAGCGGGTGCTGGCCGCGCTGTCGGCGCCGCTGGTGGTGGAGGGCCAGACGCTGACTATCCGGGCCAGCATCGGCATCGCGCTGCCCTCGGCGGACGAGGACGCCGGAGACCTGCTGCGCAACGCCGACCTGGCGATGTACACGGCCAAGCGCGACGGCGGCGGCCGCTGCCATTGCTACGCCCCGGCGATGCACGTCGAGGCGATGGCCCGGCTGGCCCTCAAGGCCGACCTCGAGCACGCCATCGAGCACGACGAGCTGATCGTGCACTACCAGCCGGTGCTGGACCTGCGCAGCTTCCAGATCGTCTCGATGGAGGCGCTGGTGCGCTGGCAGCACCCGGAGCGCGGGGTGATCTCGCCGGAGGAGTTCGTCGCGCTGGCCGAGGAGTCCCGGCTGATCGACCGGCTCGGCTCGGTGGTGCTGCGCCAGGCCTGCAACCAGCTGGCCCAGTGGCGGCGCAGCATTCCGGCCCATCGCGAGCTGACCGTCAGCGTCAATGTCTCACCCCGCCAGCTGTCGGACCCGAGCCTGATCTCTGAGGTGCAGCGGGCCCTGTGGGTGGCGGGGCTGCCCGCCTCAGCCCTGGTGCTGGAGATCACCGAGAGCAGCCTGGCCACCCCCATGGTGGACGTGGTGACGGTGCTGAACCAGCTCAAGAGCCTCGGTGTCGCGCTCGCCCTGGACGACTTCGGGGTCGGCTACTCCTCCCTCGGCCAGCTGGTGAACTTTCCGCTGGACATGGTCAAGGTCGACAAGTCCTTCGTGGACCGGCTGACCGGCGAGCTCCGGGGGGCGGCGCTGCTGCGCGCGGTGCTCCAGGTCGCCGAGGCGCTGTCGCTGGAGACCACCATCGAGGGCATCGAGGACGAGCGCCAACTGCAGCAGGTCCGGGCGCTGGGCTGCAGCCGGGCGCAGGGATACCTGCTGTCCCGGCCGCTGGACGTCCAGGCCGCCTCGGACCTGCTGGCCGGGCGGACCTCACCGGCCCGCGCCGTCGGCGGGCGGCATTCGATAATGCAGGGATGAGCTCTCCTGCCATCCGCCTGTCCGTCCACGATGTGGGTTATGACCATCCCGATGCCCGGCGGTTGATCGCCGAGGTGCAGGCCGAGTACGTCCAGCGTTATGGCGGCCCGGACTCCTCGCCGGTCGACCCGATGGAATTCCAACCGCCCCAGGGCCTGTTCGCGGTCGGCTACCTCGGCGCCGAGCCGGTCGCGATGGGCGGCTGGCGCAGGCACGACGATGAGCATCCGCAGACGGCCTGGGCGGCGCCGGTGGCCGAGGTCAAGCGGATGTACGTGAGCACCGCGGCGCGCGGGCGCGGCTACGCCCGGACGGTGCTGGCCTACCTGGAGGACACCGCGCGCGAGGCCGGCGTCCGCTGGTTGCTGCTGGAGACCGGCAGCCGCCAGCCCGAGGCGGTCGCGCTGTACCTGTCCTGCGGCTACCAGCCGGTGCCGCGGTTCGGGTACTACGCCGACCGGGAACTGGCCATCCACCTGGGCAAGGACCTCACCGCGGCTGGTCAGGCCGCGGCGGCTGATCAGCCCGCGGCGGCTGGTCAGGCCGCGGCGTCAGCTCAGCCCGCAGCGGCAGGTCAGCCACGTTCGGCCCCGCCTGGACGGTGAAGCTGCCGGGCTCCAGCGCCCAGCCGTCCTGCCAGTGCTCGAAGGCGCGCCGGGGCAGCGCGATCACGACCGTCGCGCTCTCACCGGCCGGCACCGTGACACCGGCGAAGCCGGCCAGCCAGCGCACCGGGCGGTCCTGGACGGAGTCGGGCCGGGACAGGTACACCTGCGCCACCTCGCGGCCGGTGCGGGCCCCGGTGTTGCTCAACCGGATGCTCACCTCGGCCGTGCCGTCCGGGCCCGGCGCCACCGACATCGACTCGTACTCGAAGCTGGTGTAGCCCAGCCCGAACCCGAACGGGTAGGCAGGCTGGACGCCCGCGCGCAGCCAGGCCCGGTAGCCGAGGTGGATTCCCTCGTCATAGCGCAGCACGCCCTGGACCGGTGTCACGTCGAGCACCGGCACCTCGGCCTGCTCGCCCGGCCAGCTGGTCGGCAGCCGGCCGCCCGGCTCGACGGCTCCGGTCAGGACGTCGGCCAGTGCCCGGCCGTACTCCTGGCCGCCGAACCAGGTCAGCAACACCGCCCGCACCTGCGAGCGCCACGGCATGGTGACCGGCGAGCCGGAGTTGACCACCACCACGGTCCGCGGATTCGCCGCCGCCACCGCCCGCACCAGGTCGTCCTGCCGGCCGGGCAGCGCCAGCGTGTCGCGGTCGAAGCCCTCGGACTCGACCTGGGAGTTGGTGCCCACCACCACCACCGCGACCTCGGCCTCGCGAGCCGCCTCGGCGGCTTCGGCGATCAGCGCGTCCTCGGAGCTGATGACCGGCCGCGAGCCGAGGGTGATGCCGAGGGCGCCGGGCTGGCGCACGGTGTCGGCCAGCGAGTGCTCCAGCCTCAGCCGGTAACTGCGGCCGGCCTCCAGTTCGACGACGGTGGTGCTGGCCGGCGGCGAGAGCACCGCGGTGGCCGGGTCGTGGCCGGCGACGCTGTTGTCGGCGCCCAGCACGTTGACGCCGTCGATCGAGAGCACCGTGGGGCCGATCACCGCGAAGCCCAGCTCGACCGGCCCGGTCACGGTGGGCCGGTAGTCGGTGAGGATCTCCAGGGTGGCCAGGTCACCGACCGGCGCGTTGCCCAGCCAGACCAGCGCGCTGCAGAACCGGACCTCGTCGAGCACCAGGTCGCCCGCCGGGTCGCGAAAGCGCACCCGCAGCCCGGCCGAGCCGGTCTCGGGATCGGTCAGGCAGTCCAGCGGCAGCTCCGCGAGGCCTTCTTGCACCACGGCGCCGAGGTGGTAGCTGACGACGGTGGCGGGCAGCGCCTGGCGCAGCCCGGTCAGCGGCGAGACGGTCTCACCGGGCACCACCGTCGCGCTGCCGCCGCCCTGGGTTCGGGGCAGCTCGGCGTTCTGGCCGCTGACCGCGATGCTGGCCGGCGCCCGCAACGGCAGCAGCCCCTCGGCGTTGCGCACCAGCACGATGCCCCGGGCCTCGACCTCCCGGGCGAAGCCGGCGTCGATGACCGGCCGGGTCCGCGGCGGCGGTTCAGCGCCCAGCGCGCCGACCCGGGCGGCCAGTAGCAGCAGCCGGCAGACCTTGTCCTCGATCGCCGCCGCCGGCACCTCGCCGGCCCGGACGGCGGCCACCAGCGCATCGCCCCACGGCCCGCCCGGCCCCGGCATCGCCAGGTCCTGCCGGGCCCGGGCGGCGGCCACCGACCGGACGGCGGTCCAGTCCGAGACGACCACCCCGTCGAAGCCCCACTCCTCGCACAGCGGGCTGCGCAGCAGGTCGTTCTCGGACATGGTGACCCCGCGGACGGCGTTGTAGGACGACATCACCGTCCAGGCGCCGTCCCGCACCGCCCGCTCGAACGGCGCCAGGTACACCTCGCGCAGCGCCTGGTCGCTGACCTCCACGCTGGCGGTGAACCGCTCGGTCTCGAAGTCGTTGGCGATGTAGTGCTTGGGGCAGGCCGCGATGCCGGCCGACTGCACCCCCCGGACGAAGGCGGCGCCGATCTCGCCGGTGAGCAGCGGATCCTCCGAGTACGCCTCGAAGTGCCGGCCGCCGAGCGGGCTGCGGTGCAGGTTGATGGTGGGCCCGAGCACTACGTCGACGCCCTTGCGAATCGCCTCGCCGGCGACGATCACCCCGTAGCGATGAGCCAACTCCGGGTCCCAGGACGCGCTGAGCGCGGCCGCCGACGGCAGGTTGAGCGAGGGGTCCCGCTCATCCCAGATCGCACCGCGCACCCCGGACGGCCCGTCGGAGAGCACCATCGACCGCAGCCCGGCGGCCGGCTCGGCGTGGGTGCTCCACATGTCCGCGCCGGTCAGCAGCCGTACCTGCTGCTCCAGTGTCAGGCTGCGGGCGATCGCGGTCAGCCGCTCGCGCAGCGCCGCCGGATCGGCCTGGACGCTGCCCGGCTCCGTGCTGTTCGGCTCGGCGCTGTTCGGCTCGGTGCTGCTCGGCTCCGGGCTCCGGGTGCCGCTCATCTCGGCGCCGCTCATCTCGGTGCTGATCTGGATGTCGCGCTGGATCTCGCTTCCGGACACAGCCGTGCCGCCTTTCCCCGTGGTCATTCGATGCTAGTTCGACCGGGTGGGCCCCCTGGCTGCCGTACCGCCGGGACAACCCAGCCAATACCCTCGACAACAGGTCTCGCGGACGGGGACATCGGTGCGCCAGGGAGGCAGGTCGGATGAGCGCGGCAGTCGATCCGGATCGTTCGGAGTGGGACGTCATCGTGATCGGCGGCGGGGCCGCCGGTGAGAACGCCGCGCAGTACGCGACGCAGTTCTCCGGCCTGGAGGCCGTGATCGTCGAGGCCGACCTGCTCGGCGGTGAGTGCTCCTACTGGGCCTGCATGCCCAGCAAGGCGCTGCTGCGTCCGGTGGAGGTGCTCTCGATCGGACGGGACCTGCCCGGTGTCAAGGCGCTGCTCGGTGACCGCCCGCTCGATGCCCAGGCGGTGCTGGCCCGCCGGGACGAGGTGGTCAACCACCTCGATGACAGCTCCCAGGTCGAGTGGGCACTCGGCGTCGGCATCGACGTGGTGCGCGGTTACGGCCGGCTGTCCGGGGTGCGCGAGGTGACGGTGACCGGCCCGGACGGCGCCGAGCGGGTGCTGACGGCCCGGCACGCGGTGGTGCTCGACACCGGCAGCGTCCCGGCGATCCCGCCGGTGCCGGGCCTGGCCGAAGCCCGGCCCTGGACCTCGCGCGACGTGACCAACATGCACGAGGCGCCCCGCCGGATGGTGGTGGTCGGCGGTGGCGTGGTGGCGTGCGAGTCGGTGACCTGGCTGCACGCCCTGGGCGTCGAGGAGATCACCGTGATCGAGGGCGCTCCGGGGCTGCTGGTCAGGAACGAGCCGTTCGCCGGCGAGATGATCCGGAGCCGGTTCGCCGAGGCCGGCATCACCGTCCGGACGGGCACCAAGGTCACCTCGGCGCAGCGGGCCGAGGTCAACGACGCCCCGGTGGGGCACCGGCACGGCGGCGAGGTGACCGTCACCCTGGACACCGGCGAGCAGGTCAGCGCCGACGAGATCCTGGTGGCGGCCGGCCGCCAGCCCAACAGCGAGGACATCGGGCTGGAGACGGTGGGCCTGAAGGCCGGTGGCTACCTGCCGGTCGATGACCACCTCAACGTCGAAGGTGTCGAGGGCGACTGGCTGTACGCGATCGGGGACCTGTGCGGCCGGGCGCTGCTGACCCACATGGGCAAGTACCAGGCCAGGATCGCCGGCGAGGTGATCGCCGCCCGGGCCGCCGGCCGGCCGCTGGACAGCGACCGGTTCGGCCGGCACACCGATGTGGCCGATCACAACCAGGTGCCGCAGGTGACCTTCACCGATCCCGAGATCGGCTCAGTGGGCCTGACCGAGCAGCAGGCCCGCGATCAGGGCCTGGACGTCGAGGCGGTCGAGTACGACCTGGCGGCGCTGGCCGGCAGCTACGTGCTGCGCGAGAACTACTACGGGCGGGCCAAGCTGGTGATCGACTCCCAGCGCGATGTGGTGGTCGGGGCGACCTTCGTCGGCACCGGCGTGGCCGAGCTGACCCACTCTGCGACCATGGCCGTGGTGGCCCGGATCCCGGTGCCAGTGCTGCGGCACGTGGTGCCGTCCTACCCGACCCTCAGCGAGGTCTGGCTGCGGCTGCTCGAGGAGCTGGGCAAGCAGCGGCAGGACGCGCGATGAACATCCGCGAGCTCGACCGGCGTGCCATGGACGTCACCGCGGGGATCGTCGCGCTCATCACGCCGGAGCAGCTGGATGCTCCGACGCCGTGCGCGGGCTGGCAGGTACGGGACCTGCTCGCCCACATCATCGGGCAGTACCACGGGTTTGCCCTGGCTGCCTCGGGTCGACCCACCGGCGTCGAGGCGTTCGCGCCCCGCCCGGTGACGGCGGACCCGCTCGCGCGCTACCAGCAGGCTGCCGCCCTCGTCACCGAGGCGTTCGCCGAGGACGGCGTGCTGGACCGGAGGTTCCACCTGCCCGAGATCCGGGACGGGGCCGCCTTTCCGGCCACCGCGGCGATCGGGTTCCACCTGGTCGACGAGGTGGCGCACGCCTGGGACCTGGCCAGGTCGATCGGGGTGCCCGTCGAGTTCGACCAGCAGGTGCTGGAGGTGGCGCTGTCGGTCGCGAGGCAGGTGCCGGACGATCCGGGCTCCCGGGGCGAAGGGCAGGCGTTCGCGCCCGTCCACCCGACGCAGGACGGCATGGCGACCCTGGACCGGATCGTCGCGCTGCTCGGCCGGCGCCCGGACTGGACCGCCACGCCGTCGCCTTAAGGCAAGGTCCGGCGTGCCTTACCGGGCCGCTCAGCCCTTACAGGGCCGCTCAGCGCACCGGCAGCGTCAGCACCTGGCCGGAAGAGCCGGTGCTGACGGTGACCGGGGTGGCGGCCAGGCCGCCGCGGTAGTTGGTGTCACCGCCGGCCAGGTACAGCGCGATCCGGTGGCCGGTGGCGAACCGGTGCGCGATGCCCGGCAGCGTGATGCGCACGCTCCTGGTCACATCCGAGATCCGGACCGGGGCGACCAGCCCGTTGATCAGCCGGGCGGTGCCGTCGGTGTCGACGTCGTAGAGCTTGGCGAACAGCACCAGCTGGCCGCCGGGACCGCTGGCCTGGCTGAGCGCGGCGGTCGGGGCCGACACCTTGACGTCCAGGGTGGGCGTGCCCACCACGGTGACCGGCGCGGTGAGCGGCGCGCCGGTCCAGGACGCGAAGGTGCCGGGCAGGTTCACATCCGGGTTGTCCAGCGGCATCTCGACCTGCGAGCCCACCACGTCGAGGTTGCCCAGGGTGCTGGGCGCCCCGGCCGGCGGGGTGCTGAAGGACTGCGAGCCCGGCCGGATCCCGCCGCTGACCAGGTCATCGCCGGAGAGGTAGAGCCGCTGCGGCTTGCCGACCGGGTAGCTGGGCGCGGTCGCGACCGTGCCCGACCAGTCCTGGTAGTAGGCGAAGCCCGGGCCGGTGCTGACGTCGGCGTCCTTGAGGTAGTGGTCGAACCAGTCCTGGACCCGGCGTTCCTCGTACGCGGCCCCGGCCGCCGACGGGGTGCCGCCGGAATGGCCGTTGTAGCGCCACAGCAGCGCCACCGGCGTGTGCTGGCGGCGCAACGCCTGATAGGTGGCGATCGACTCGTTGAGGTTGAACAGGGTGTCCAGCTCGCCCTGGATCAGCAGCACCGGAATGGTGATCCGGGGCAGATAGCTGGCCACCGAGGCGTGCCGCAGCTTGGCGATGTCCTCCGGTCGCAGGTAGCCGGTGGCGCCGGCGCTGACCAATGCCGGGCAGACGAAGTCGGCGAAGTTGGGGCAGCCGACCAGGCGTTGCGGGTCCTGCTGGGCGTACTGGACGCCGTTGAAGACGCCGATCGCGGAGAAGGTGGTGGGCCAGGTCAGCTTCGTGACGCCGGCCGTGCCGCCGGCGCCGGTCACCCCGCCGGGCGCGGCGTTGTTGGGCCCGAGCGAGTAGCTCAGGTCGTGCCAGGTGATCTGCGGGTTGAGCACGTCGACCCGGGCGTCGAGCGAGGCGACGGCGAACTGGACCTGGCCGCCGTAGGAGCCGCCCCACATGCCCATCCGGGGATCGTGGCGCTGGGCGACGCCGCGGTGGTCCACCGGGTCGCGCAGCACGTAGTCCAGCGCGGGCAACGGGTCGGTGTGCTCGGCGTCGGTGAAGGCGATGCCCGGCGCGCCGCCGAGAAAGCTCACCAGCTGGCTGGCCGCGAGACCGTCATAGTCCGGGTCATCCAGGGTGATCTTGCACCCGGAGCCGCCGAAGCCCAGGCCCGAGTAGGACAGCACCACGTAGCCCCGGGCGGCGTAGCGCTGCGCGAACGGGGTCTGGCTGGCGGCCGAGCCGCCGAAGCCGTTGGTGGTGAGAATGGCCGGCGCCGGCTGCTGCGCCGAGACGCCGGCCGGGGTGTAGAGATCGCCGACGATGTCGCACTGCCGCTGGTCACCGGCCGGGCCCACCGTCACCGCGAAGTGCAGTGACTGGGTGCGGTATCCGGGCTCAGCGGCGCCGGCGGCCCGGGTGGGCACCCCCACGGTCGAGCTGATCGCGAGGACCGCGGCAGCGGTGAGAACCCAGGGCACGACGCGGCGCACGACTACCTCCAGCAGGTGGGATGACCTGCTGGAGGTAACGAGCCGGCGGTGCCGGGGTGACGATCAGCTGCTGAGAGCAGCTGATCGTCAGCCGTCACGCCATACAACCGTGCAGAGAAAACCTTGCTGGATAACGCCTTGGTGCTACAGGCCGCGGCCACGACCGGTCGTGGTGGTCGCGGTCCGGCGGCTGAGCAGCACGCCGAGAGCGATCATGCCCAGGCCGAGCAGCAGGTGCAGCCAGTTGTCGGCGTTGTTGACCGGCACGAAGTTGCCGTCGGAGTCCTTGTCGACGATCAGGCCGTAGAGCCACAGCACGAGATAGATCACACCGCCGCCGACCAGGTACAGGTAGGACGAGCGCGCCGCACGTGCCGCCACGATGCCGGCGACCCCGAACAGCAGGTGGACGATGTTGTGCAGCACCGACACCTGGAAGACGCCGAGCAGCATGGCCATCGACTCGTGGCCGGCGAAGCTCATCTGGTCGTAGTCGGTGGTGATACCCGGGACGAATCCCAGGATTCCTACCAGAAGAAAGACAGCGCCGACCGCGAGTGCGGCCTTCTGAATGTCTGAACGGTCCACGGCGGTACCGCGGTTAGAGCTGGTCACTTTGCCCCCATAGGGTTGAGGCACTGTTCGCGGCGAAGTCCGGATGGCAGCATTCACGGGGGACGTCGTCCGCCGGCTACTTGCCGAGCCAGAATTCGACCCTATTCCTATGGTTGAGGGATTGCAATCGCAAGCGGCGTTCGTGGTGCACGTCGTGATCCTGCCGACAGGCAGTATTGATCTTGCGTTGCGCCGGTCAGCGCGCGCCCAGTACAATCATGGCCAGTGGAGTGCCTTTGGCCTGCGCGCGGCTCAATCAGGAGCCCTTCGATGCTCAGCTGGGCGTCTACTGTGTAACACCGCCTTCTATGAGCTGGGTACAGACCGCAGGCTACGAAGATGAGCGAATCTAGGTGTTGGAGATTCCGTCCACCAGGACAGGGATCAAGCCTGCTGATCGTTCGTCGCGACCTGGCCCCTTGCAAGCGGCCACCGTGAAGCTCGACCGATGTCCGCTGTCTGATAGCGGTCTCTATGATCGCTGGCGGATCGTCTCCGCCGCACGTCGCGCTGAGAAAACAGCGCTCGCTCTGTCGAACTCGAGGAGTTCATCATGACCGAGGAATACACCCCCCCTTACACCTCTACACCGTTGGCCAACGACCCGCACACTGTTCCGGTCGCCGGCACCACGCCGCCCGTGGTCGGCTACTCGACTCCCGCGACCACCGGCGCCACCGAGTCCGGCACCCAGGGCGGAACCACCGACGTGGCCAAGGGCCAGGCGGCTGAGGTAGCTCAGGGCGCGAAGGAAGCCGGCCAGCACGTGGCCGGCGTGGCCAAGGAGCAGGCCGCCAACGTCGGCGCCGAAGCCGGCCGTCAGGCCAAGGACCTGCTCGCGCAGGCAGGCTCCGAGGCACGTCAGCAGGCCTCCACCCAGCAGCAGCGGCTGGCCCAGGGCATGCGCGGCCTGAGCGATGAGCTGCGCAAGATGACCCAGCCCGGTGAGCAGGCCTCCGGACCCGCCGCCGACCTGGCCAAGCAGGGCGCCCAGCGCGTCCAGGACCTCGCGTCCTGGCTTGAGCAGCGTGAGCCGGCCGACCTGCTGCAAGAGGTCCAGACCTTCGCCCGGCGGCGTCCCGGCATGTTCCTGCTGCTGGCAGCCGGCGCGGGCCTGGTGGCCGGCCGGATGACCCGCGGCCTGAAGGAAGTGGCCAGTGACCAGGCCCAAGCCCAACAGGCCGGCAGCTACAACGAGTACGGAACGCCCACTCAGTACGGCACCGGTGTGCAGTACGGCACGGGCGCGCAGTACGGCACGGGCGCGCAGTACGGCACCGGCGCCGAGACCAGCGGCACGGTAGTGCTCGGAACGGTTGAGGAGATCGAGGTGGTCCGGCCCTACGCCTCCAGCGAGGACGGCCCGACCGGCTTCCCGACCACCGGCGGCACCCCCGGTGTCGGCGGCACCCCCGGCGCCGGCGGCACCACTGGCGGCATCCGGTGAGCACTTCCTACGAAGGCGGCGGCGCCCACGCCAGCACGAGCACTAGTGCCAATACCGGCACTGGCTCCACCGATCGCTCGATCGGCGAGCTGCTGTCTGACATCAGCTCCGACCTCAGCACCCTGATGCGGCAAGAGGTCGCACTGGCCAAAGCCGAGCTCACCCAGTCGGGCAAGCAGGCCGGCAAGGGCGGCGGCATGCTGGCCGGCGCCGGTGTCGCGGGCCACTTTGTTCTGCTGTTCATCTCGATCTGCCTCTGGTGGGGGATCGGCAACGAGACCGGCCGCGGCTGGTCGGCCCTGATCGTCGCCGCCATCTGGGCGATCATCGGCGCCGTCCTGTACTCGATGGGCCGCAAGGAGATGAAGAAGGTCAACGGTGCCCCGCGGACCGCGGACACCGTCAAGAAGATTCCCAGCGCTGTCGCAGGAAACGAGGAGACCCGATGACGATGAGCAACGATCCAGACCAGATTCGCGCCGAGATCGAGCAGACCCGGGCGAACTTGTCCAACGACGTCAACACCCTTACCGACACTGTCACTCCCAGCAATGTGGCCAAGCGGCAGGTCGACAAGGCCCGCGCCGGCGTAGTGGGTGTCAAGGAGCGGGTGATGGGCTCCGCTGCCGACCTCGGCTCCAGCGCCTCGGACAAGGCTTCCAACATGACCGGCACGGTGGCCGACAAGGCATCCGACATGGGCAGCGCCGTGACCGGCGCCCCCACCACCGTCAAGAACCGGGCAGCGGGCAACCCGTTGGCCGCCGGCCTGGTCGCGGTCGGCCTCGGCTGGCTGGTCGGTTCGCTGATGCCGGTCAGCGAGCGCGAGAAGCAGGCCGCCACCCAGGCCAAGGACACCGTGAAGGAGACCGCCGCCCCGGTGGTGACCGACGCGGTCAAGGAGGTCGCGGACAACCTCAAGCAGCCCGCGCAGGAGGCAGTGGAGTCGGTCAAGGAGACCGCTGCCGACGCCGCCCAGACGGTCAAGGAAGAGGGCCAAGCTTCGGCGCAGGATGTCCAGGGCCAGGCAGTCGATGCCAAGGACACCATCAAGGACAGCCGCAGCTGAGCTGAGCTGACCCGCTCGTCCGAACCCGCCAGTCGCCCCGCGACCTGACCAGAGAGAACTCCATGTCCAGCGATGCAATCGTGCTGTTGAAGGCTGACCACAAGGAACTCAAGGCTGTCTTCAAGCAGTTCCAGCAGGCAGGCGAGAACACCCAGAAGAAGGGTGAACTCGTCAGGAAGATGATCGAGCTCCTCACCGTGCACACCTACCTGGAGAATGAGCTGATCTATCCAGAGGTGCGCCGGCAGCTGCCCGACCTCGAGGACGACGTCCTGGAGTCCTACGAGGAGCACCACGTCGCCGACGTGCTGGTCATGGAACTGAGCACGATGAACGCTGACCACGAGCGCTTCGATGCCAAGACCACGGTGCTGATAGAGAACGTGCTGCACCACATCGAAGAAGAAGAGCAGGAGTGGTTCCCCGAGGTGCGCAAGGGAATGAATCGCAAGCAGCTGGCCGAACTCGGTGAGCGGATGCTGCAGATGCGCGAGAAGGCTCCGCGCAGCCCGGCTCAGCCCAAGGCGATGAAGAAGACCTTGGACGCGGTCGTCAAGTAGTGGTGCGCGCCCAGCCGCCTTGGGCGGCTGGGCCCGTCCAGGCCAGCACGGCCTCGCGCAGCGCGGCGTCAGCCTGGACGGGATGAGGAAAGCAGGCGTTGTGCGCCCCCGGCAGGATGGCGCACCGCCCGGCCGCCATGGTGGCCAGGTGGTGCGCCCATGCCGGGGGCGCGAAGCCATCGTGTTCGCCGGTCACTACCAGCACCGGCACCGGCAGCTGCCCGACCCGGTCCTCAGGACGGTCGCGCAGTGCGTCCAGCAGAAATCTGAGCAGGTTGAGCCCGCCGCTGTGCAGGTAGGACGGCAGGACGGCCGGTAGCTCGGCCAGCCGCTCGCGGGCCAAGGTGGGCGCCGCCCGGCGAAGCAGCCTCGGCACGGTGCGGGCCGCCGGGTCGAACGTCGGGCCGGCGAGCACCACCCCGGCCAGCCGGTCGCCGACCAGGGACGCCGTGCGCACCGCGGCCTGCGCGCCGGTGGAGTGGCCGAGCAGCACCACGTCCCGCCGGTCCTGCTCCACCAGCCAGTGAGCCGCCGCCGTCCCGATATCGGCCACCGTCGCGGGGCAGGTCCGGGCCTGGCCCCAGCGCCAGCCGGGCAGGTCGAGCACCGTAGCCCGGGTCCAGGTCGCGATCTGCCGCACCCAGGGAACCAGGTAGCCCGGCGCGCCCAGCCCTGGCAGCAACACCACCTCAGGCAGGTCGGTCCGGACGCCGGCGACCAGCATCCGCACCGGACGGCCGTCGAGGCTGCCGTGCTCGGCCGGCAATGCTCGCACTCGGCTCACTCGCTGATGTGCCGCTCAGCTCTGGGAGTTGATCTTGAGGACGCCCTCTTCGGACACCATGCCGAACGTGGTGCGCTCCGACGCCTCGGTGCCGTTGCTGAACACGTAGTTGACGGTCGCCTGGACGGTGTTCGGCGGGATGCCGACGACGTTGCTCACCGAGACGCGTCGCATCCCGTCCCAGTAGTTCTCATAGGACTCCCGCCCGCCGGCCCGGCCGTTCTGGAACGACTGGGTCAGGCGCCGCCAGGCCGCGTCGGTGTTCTGCGGCAGCAGTCCGTAGTAGTCCCGGATCGCCTGGGCCAGCTGGGCCGAGGTCGGCGTCCCGCCGACCTGCGTAGCGCTCGGGGAGGGTGTCGGCGTCGGCGAGGGAGATGGCGGCGGCGTGGTCGCCGTCGTGCTGGCCGGCGCGGACGAGGTCGCCGGCCGGGACGAGGTTGCCGCCGTGGTCCGCGGCGGCGTGCTGGAGGCCCGCGGCGTGGTGGCCGGCTGGCTGGTGGTGGCCCGCGTGGTGCCCGGCGGGGTGGCGGTGTTGTCGCCGTCGCCGTCGTTGAGCAGCACCAGCCCGGCGATGATGGCCCCGATCAGCAGCGCGGCCACCGCGAAGAAGATCAGCATGCCGGTCGAACCGCGGCGCTCGGGCTCGGAATCGTCGTCACGCGGCGGGAAGATGGGCCCTCGGCCGCCAGGTCCGCCAGGTCCGACCGGACCGGTCGGCAGCGCGGTGGTCCCGCCGGCCGACGAACCCGACTCAATGCGCTGGGTGGGGCCGGCCGACGCGCCGGCTGCTGCCAACCCGGCCCCGATCGGCGCCACCGCGGCCGGCGCTGCCGGGCCGGGTCTGACCGCCGCCCGCTCCTGCGGCTTCAGTGGCGGCGGCGTGATCGGGGGCGGGGAGCTGAGCGGCAGGGTCGCCACCGCGGTGGGCGCCGCACTGTCGTGGTGCAGCGCCTTCAGGGTGTTCGCGACGTCGATCATCGGCGGCCGGTTCGCCGGCTCGGCGGCCAGCATCCGCAGCAGCAGGGACGTCAGGTGACCGCTGCGTTGCGGCGGGTTCACCTGCCCGGAGGCGACCTTGTGCAGCACCGCCATCGGGTTCTGGTCGGTTCCGAACGGCGGGGTGCCCTCGGTGGCGGCGTACAGGGTGGCGCCGAGGGAGAAGACGTCGGAGGCGAAGCCGGACTCCGCCCCCCGGGCGACCTCGGGGGCCAGGTAGGCGGGCGTGCCGGTGACCATGCCGGTAGAGGTCAGGGTGGTGTCGCCGAGGGCGTGCGAGATGCCGAAGTCGGTGATCTTGGCGCTGCCGTCCTCGGTGATCAGGACGTTGCCCGGCTTGACATCGCGGTGCACGATGCCGACGGCGTGCGCGGCGGCCAGCGCTGAGGCGACCTCGGCCCCGATCCGGGCGGCCTCGGTCGGCGGCACCGGGCCCCGGTCGTTGACGATGGTCTGCAGGCTGGTCGAGGGCAGGTATTGCATGATCAGGCAGGGCAGGCCGTCGTACTCGACGACGTCGTACACCGGCACGGCGTGCTGATGGTGCAACCGGGCGGTGATCCGGGCCTCGCGCATCGCCCGCTGGCTGGTCAGCTCGGCCTCGGCGTCGCTGAGGCCGGGCTGCGGGCGCAACTGCTTGAGCGCCACCGGACGCTGCAACAACTCGTCCCAGGCCTGCCAGACGATTCCCATACCCCCGCTGGCAATGCGGTTCACCAACCGGTAGCGCCCGGCGATCAGAGCATCAGGCCCGCTCACTGGCACCTCCCCACGTTGTTGGCCACCGGTCATCTCCAGGAGATGACCCTACCGACACCGGGGGTGGGAGGGCGAAACGCCCATGAAGTCGGCGTGCGCCCGCCCTCCCGGGCGTCGCCCCGACAGTCACTTCGCAGTGGCTCAGCGATGGCAGGTTCTGGCATTGACCGCATCCCGCCAAGCGCTCGCGGCGCAGGCAGGGCACTATCGAGGGTGGGCCATCACGATTTTCGATCGCACGGTTCGGAGGAATGATGACAACGGGCGCGGCGGGGCCCGACCTGAGCCTGCGGGACGGCATGGACCTGTCAGGCATGTCGGTCAACGAACTCTGGCTGCGCCAGGTCGCGGTCGGGGGCACGGCCGGCAGCCTGGAGACCGAGGCTTACGTCTTCGGCCTGCTGACTGCCGACCGGTACCAGTACGACGTGCTGGCCCAGGCCCTGAACGAGCACTTCCTCGAACGGGGCCAGGCCCATCCGGTCGGCTACTGGGACACCACCGTGCGCGGCTGAGCGAGCGCTCCGGCACGGCCCACCGGGGGTGCTGGGATCGAGCCGGTGAAGATCACCTCGTTGGCGATCTCGCGCAACTTGCGGTGGCCGTGCTGGCTCGCGGTCCGCAACATGCCGAATGCCTGCTCCTGGGTCACCAGGTGGGCGTTCATGAGGATGCCGATCGCGGTGCCGATGTCACGGCTGCTGTTCAGCGCGACCTCCAGGTTGACCGCCTGGTTCTCCGCCCTGGCCGACCGGCGCTCGGCCTGCAGCAGCTCGGTGGCGAGTGTGAGCAGGAACCGGGCCGGCTCCAGCTGATCGTGCTCGGCCCGGCGATTGGTGAACCGGCAGTGGAACGCGCCGACCGGGATGTCGGCGCTGGTGTCCTGGCTGGCTGAGGCGCCGATGGGCAGCGCGAACCAGTCCGGGCCCGACAACGGCGTGCCGTCGCCGGCCAGCAGTTGCCGGGCGGCCGGGGACAGCGTCGGTTGCTCGCTGACGGCCGGCTCCGCGGTCTGCGCCGCGGAGGCCTGGATCAGGCGCACCACGCTGCCGCTGAGCAGTTCGACCGTGCACTCGGTGCCGGTGTGCCCGGCGTAGGCGGCGGCCAGCGAGCCAAACACGGTCTCCGGATCAGCCGAACGCACCAGCCGGGCGGCGACACCGATGATCAAGGTGCCCGAGTCCGAGCTGGTGCTGGGCGTCAGCGCTCCGGTAGCTGACCGGCCGGTGGTGGAGGAGGACATTATAGAAGTGACGCGCGCCGTGGAAAAGCGCGAGTGCGGTGACGTCATGGTCATGGCATTGCTCCGAAGTGATCGGAGGGATTGCGGCCAGCCTCAAGCGACTGAAGTCAGACCGCGAGGCTCTTATCCAAACCTGGCGAAAGTGTAGCTGATGTTGAAGCCTGGTGCGTTCGGTGCAGGTGTGGTGCCGATTGCAAGCACGGCTCAGCGGTCGGGTCCGACCTGCGGTGCCGGGGCCTGCCGGCGGGAGCGCAACCGGACCCGCATCTCCTCGTTCGCCCGGAGCAACTGCTGGTTGCGCTCGCGCACGGATCGGGCGTCCTCGCGCATCAGTCGGGCGCGCTCGGCGGTCGCGGCGGCATCTTGATAGTGCGGACCTGGCACCTGGGCCATGACGACTCCGACAATGGGGCGCCGACCCGTCCCCTGCTGACGAAAGGCGAGCTGGCCAGCTCCATCCTAGCCGCTGGGCCGCGGCGAGCCCGCGACTCGGTCAGGCCGCGGGCAGGTGACCGGTCGACACCAGCTCCTCGGCGATGTCACGCAGCTTGCGGTTGCTGTCCTGGCTGGCCAGCATCAGCATGTGGAACGCCATCTCGCCGGTGATCTTGAACCGTTCCATCAGAATGCCCTGGGCCTGGCCGATCACCTCTCGGGTCGACACCGCCGAATGCAGGTGATCGCGAGCGCGTTCGCCCGACATGGCGACCGCGGCGTGGCTGGCGAACAGCAGCGCCACATGCTCGGACTCGTCGTCGAAGGCGTTGACCTCGCGGCTGATCAGGTTCAGCGCCCCCAGGTTCTCGCCCTCGACGAACAGCTGCACCGCGAGCATGCTGCCGACGCCCAGCTGGCGAGCCCTGGCCACGAACTGGGGCCAGCGCTGTTCGGCGTTCAGGTCGGCCAGCCGGACCGTCCGCTGCTGGTACAGCGAGTCCAGGCACGGGCCTTCGGCGAGGTCGTACTGGGCGTGGTCCACGGCCCGGGGCAGCTCACCGGTCGCCGCCAGGGTCTTGACATCCCGGCGGCGCTGGATCTCGGAGATGCTCGCCTCCATCACGCCGGGCACGGTGCCGACCGCGGCCCGCACCACCGCGTCCAGGGTCGTCTGCAGGTCCGGCTGCATCTCCAGCGTCCTGGCCAGCGCGCTCAGGTGTTCGGCCAGCCGATCCTGGCCGGCGCTGGTTCCGGTGTCCTCGTCGGAGGGTTCTCCCCGGTGGCTCGAGCGGTCGCTGTCGTCGGTCATGGTCACGCTCCCTGAGAGTCACCTGGCTGTGTGCTCCCTGGACGGCTGTCAAGACGCCCATCTGCGCGAAGGATACGACAAGGGGGCACCATCGAAGCGAGGTACCTGCCGGGGGGGCAACGCCACGGATAGCCCGTTTTTCCGGCTCATGCGGTGTCGCGGCGGCCGGAACGTCTCCGGTGCCCACGTTGTTATGCCAGAGATGACCGAGACCCTTGAACCCAGCACTGCCGCAAGCCGGATCTGGACGCCGAAGCGGGTGCTGATCACCCGGTCGGCCGCCGACCTCGAGCACACCGGCGAGATCATCCGGCGCTGCGAGGCGGCCGGCGTGACCGATATCCAGCTGCTGCCCGGCGACCGGCTCACCGGGTTGCGCGGCGAGTCCGAGCGCCAGACCTACGCGCTGGCCAAGTCCAGCCTCGCGGTGGTGGTGGCGCCGCCGAGCGCGTTGAAGCCCCAGCCGATCCCGCCGTCCGCCGACTGGCGGATCGACCTGGCGCGGGGCTGCCCCGCGCACTGCCAGTACTGCTACCTGGCCGGATCGCTCGGCGGCCCGCCGATCACCCGGGTCTATGCCAACCTCGACGAGGTGCTGGCCGGCATCGGCACGCACGCCGGGCGTGGCAACGTCACCAACGGGACCGTCGAGCGCGGCCACGAGGGCACCACGTTCGAGCTGTCCTGCTACACCGACCCGCTGGGCATCGAGGCGGTCACCGGGTCGCTGGCCGCCGCGATCGGCAGGGTCGGGCGGGGCGAGTTCGGCGACGGGGTGCAGCTGCGGTTCACCACCAAGTTCGATGACGTGGCCGCACTGGTCGACCTGCCGCACGGGCGGCGCACCCGCGCCCGGTTCTCGGTCAACGCCGCCGAGGTGGCCGATCGCTTCGAGGGCGGCACCACCCGGTTGCCGGCCCGGCTGGCTGCGTTGCGCGCGATGGCTGAGGCCGGCTACCGGGTGGGGCTGACCATCGCGCCGATCATGGCCGTCCCCGGCTGGCGGCAGGCCTACGGTGAGCTGCTCGACGCCGCCGCGGCCGCCGTCGAAGGCGTCGCCGGGCTCGACCTGAGCGTCGAGCTGATCACCCACCGCTTCACCCCCGCGAGCCGGGACGTCCTGCTGCGGTGGTACCCCCGTACCCGGCTGGAGATGGACCCCGAGCAGCGCAGCGAGAAGCGGTCGAAGTTCGGCGGCGTGAAGTACGTCTACCCGCGCGAGGTGATGACCGAGATGCGCCAGTGGTTCGACACCGAGCTGGCCCGCCGGTTGCCGCAGGCGCGGATCCTCTACTGGACCTAGGCCACCTGGGCGCCTACCTCACCGCAAACGCTCTCAGCCAGGCTGAAAGTCGCCATAGCTGGCGGATCCGCTTTAATACGCCTTGGCTCGCGGCGGGGGAGAACCGCCACACCCAGGGTGCCGGGATCCGGAAGAGAAGTGAGTGGCATGTCGACAAAGACGTCGGAGCAGGCCGGCACCGCCGGGATCTGGGCCACCTTCAACGAGTCACCGGTCGCGGTCAAGGCGATCTTCGGCGGCGTGTTCGTCAACCGGGTGGGTGGCTTTCTCAACATCTTCCTGGTGCTCTACCTGATCGCCGAGGGGTACTCCGCCTCCCAGGCCGCGCTGGGGTTGGGCGCCTATGGCATCGGTGGTGTGCTCGGCGTGCTGATCGGCGGGATGCTCGCCGACCGGCTGGGCGCCCGCAACGCCACCGTGCTCAGCATGTCCAGCTCGGCAGTGCTGATCGCCTCGCTGCTGTACCTGCACGACTACCTGGTGCTGCTGATCGCGGTCGGGTTGGTGGGCCTGGTCAGCCAGATCTTCCGGCCGGCCTCGGCGACGCTGCTCTCCGAGCTGACACCCGAGAGCCGGCAGGTGATGATCTTCGCGATGTACCGGTTCGGGCTGAACGTCGGCACGACCGTCGCCCCGCTGCTCGGGTTCGCGCTCTACCACCTCGATGACGAGAGCTTCACCCTGCTGTTCTGGGGCGAGGCGCTGATCGCGCTGATCTACGCCGGCCTGGCGATGGCGACCTTGCCCCGCCGGACCATCCGGGCGGCCGGGGCCGACGCGTCCGAGCCGACCGGCGGTTATACCGACGTCCTGCGGGACCGGCGCTACGTGCTGTACCTGTTCGCCACGCTGATCAACGCCGCCGTCTACACCCAGTACCTGTCCACGCTGCCGCTGGACGTCCAGGCCGAAGGCGTCCCGATCTTCTGGTACACCTTCGCGGTCGCCCTGAACGGCGTCATGGTGATCGCCTTCGAGTTGCCGCTCACCAAGTTGTCGCAGAAATGGCCGCTGAAGCTGACGATCGGCCTGGCGTTCACACTGGTCGGGGTCGGGGTCGCCTGTTACGGGTTGCCCCTGGGGCCGGCGGTCATCATCATCGGCACCCTGATCTGGACGACCGCCGAGGTGATCGGCGCGCCGACGGTGTTCGCCTACCCGGCGATGGCCGGCCCCGCGCACCTGAGGGGCCGCTACATCGGCAGCTTCCAGTTCATGTTCGCGATGGGATCGGCGATCGGGCCGATGATCGGCGGCGCGCTGTTCACCCAGCTCGGGCACCAGGTCTGGTGGGTGCTGGGCCTGGGCGGCCTGGTCGCGGCCCCGTTGGGAATGGCCGCGATCCGCACCCCGGTCAAGCCCGCCGCTGACCCGCCACCGGCGTCGGAGCAGCTGGCCTCTGCCCAGCAGGCGTCCGGGCAACAGGCGTCTTCCCAGCAGGCACCAGGGCAGCGGCCGTCCGGGCAACCGTCGGCCGAACTGCCGCCGGGCGGCGTCTCGGTCGCCGAACAGCCGCCGGCCTAGCCTGAGCCGATGGTCACGCTGGAGGATGTCCGCCGGCTGGCGTTGCCGCTGCCGGGCACCTACGAGGCGCTGATCCGGGACCGGATCAAGTTCAAGGTCGGCCGGATCGTCTACCTGTCGGTCGCCCCCGACGAGCTGTCGATGGGCTTCGCCTTTCCCAAGGAGGAGCGCGCCGCGCTGGTGGCCGCCGAGCCCGCGAAATTCGAGCTGCCGATCCCGTCCGACCTGCGTTACAACTGGGCGCGGGTGCGGCTGACCGAGATCGAGCTCGACGAGCTGTCCGAGCTGGTGCCCGACGCCTGGTCCCTGGCGGTTCCCAAGCGGGTGTCGGCCGCCTACTTCGAGAGCCTGCGCTGAGCGTCGGTCGTAACGGTTCGGCGCAGGCGTCGTTAACCCGAGGTAAGTAATGGCGAAACGACGCGCTGACCGCGCAGAGGAGCTGATGATGGCGGCCGAACTGACCCCCATGTCCCAGGACGAACTGGCTGCCGAGGGCGCCACCGCGCTGCCCGACAAGGAGGTCATGTCGCTGCTGGACCTCAACGCCAACCTCGATCTGGCACTGGACGTCGCGGCGCCGATCGACCTCGCGGTGGCGGCCAATGCCAACATCGCCGCGCCGATCAACGCGTCGGTGGGCGCCAACGTGCTGTCAGTGGGTTCCGAGGCCGGCGCCCAGGCGGTGCAGGCCGCTGAGATCCACCAGGGCATCACCGGTGACGCCGCCGCGGCCTCCGACCAGACCAGCAGCATCGACCAGGGCGCCGAGCCGGCCGACACCGCGATCCCGACTCCGGTTCCCACGCCCTCCGGCGCGCTGGACGGCGACCTGCTCAACGTCAACGTCGACCTCAACGGCGACCTCGATATCGCCGCGCCGATCAACGGCGCGATCGCGGCCAACGTCAATGCCGCGGCGCCGATCAACGCCGCCGTGTCGGCCAATATCGGTTCGATCGACTCGAGCGCGGTCGCGGTCTCGCAACAGTCGGCCGTGATCGATCAGGACATCACCGGCGACGCCACCGCCGACGCAAACCAGGACTCCACGATCGACCAGCAGTCCTGACGCCGGCTGAGCGCAGTAACTGGCTGAGCGCGGTAACCGGGTGAGCGTAGTGAGCGGAGCCGCCGGCGGAGGCCCCGAAGCTCCGGCCGGTCAGCCGGCCGACGGTGGGTCCGTGGCGTCCGACGGCTCGATCGAGGTGCCGGTCCCGGCGTCCGGGCTGCAGCTGATCGGGCAGACGCCGGGTTCGGGCTATCGCGAGGCGCCCTCGCTGGTACGCCGCGCCGATGGGCAGATGCTGCAGCTGACGAACCTGCTGTACCGGACCCTGGAAGCGGTTGACGGGCAACGCGGCTACGACGAGATCGCCGCCCACGTCAGCGCCGGCTCGGGCCGCTCGATCACGGCGGCCGATGCCCGGATGCTGGTCGATGCCAAGCTGCGCCCGCTCGGGGTGGTGTGCCGGGCCGACGGATCGGAACCGGAGGTGCGCAGGTCCAACCCGCTGCTGGGCCTGCGGTTTCGGTGGGTGGTCTCCGACCCGTCTGTGACCCGCCGGATCACCGCGCCGTTCGGATGGCTGTTCAACCCGCTGGTGGTCCTCGCGGTGCTGGTGGCCTTCGTCCTGGTGTGCAAGTGGCTGCTGCTGGACCGGGGCCTGGCGCTGGCCGCGCACCAGGCCTTCGAAAGGCCCGGCCTGCTGCTGACCGTCTTCGCGATCACGGTGGCCTCGGCCGGCTTTCACGAGTTCGGGCACGCCGCGGCAGCTCGCTACGGCGGCGCGACCCCGGGCGCGATGGGCGCCGGGCTGTACCTGGTGTGGCCGGCGTTCTACACCGACGTCACCGACAGCTACCGGCTCGGTCGCGGCGGCCGGATCCGCACCGACCTCGGCGGGCTGTACTTCAACGCGTTGCTGTCGGTGGCGATGTTCGGGCTGTGGGCCCTGACCGGCTGGGATGCCCTGCTGCTGGTGATCGGCACCCAACTGGTGCAGATGATCCGGCAGCTGCTGCCGCTGGTGCGCTTCGACGGCTACCACCTGCTGGCCGACATCACCGGCGTGCCGGACCTGTTCCAACGGATCAAGCCGACGCTGCTCGGGCTGTTGCCCAGCCGCTGGGGCAACGAGGAGTCCAAGGTCCTCAAGCCCTGGGCCAGGGCCGTGGTGACGCTGTGGGTGTTGCTGGTCGTCCCGCTGCTGGCCCTGGTGGTCCTGATCACGCTGCTCAGCCTGCCCCGCATCCTCGCCACCGCGGCGGTGAGCTTCGACCGGCAGTTCAGCGCCATGCTGGACCGGTTCGGCGCCTTCGACGTGGCCGGCGGGCTGCTCAAGGCGCTGGCCGTGGTGGCCGTGGGGCTGCCCATCCTGGGAATCGGCTACCTGCTCGTCCGGGTGGTCCGGCAACTGACCGGCAAGGTCTGGCAGGCGACCGCGGGACGCCCGGGCCGCCGAGCCCTGGCGGGGCTGCTCGCGGTCGCGGTGCTGCTGGCGCTGGTGTTCGTCTGGTGGCCTCGGGGCAACTACCGCCCGATCCAGTCCTACGAGCGCGGCACCCTCGGCCAGGTGCTGCCGGTGGCCTCGCACACCGGGCTGGCCGGCGTGGCGGAGGGCCGGCAGGGTTCGGCGGTGACGATCTGGCCCGCTGACGCCGGCCCGCTTCCCAGCGCCGAGAAGCCGGCCCTGTCGCTGGTGCTGGTGCCGCGGACGGACACCGCGGACGGCAAGCCCGCGCCCACCTGGGTCTTTCCGTTCAACCGGCCGCCGGCCCCCGGAGAGGGTGACAACCAGGCGCTGGCGGTGAACACCCGCGACGGCACGGTGGTCTATGACGTGGCGTTCGCCCTGGTGTGGGCCGATCAGAACACGGTGCTGAACAAGAACGAGGCCTACGCCTTCGCCAGCTGCACCGCCTGCAAGGCCACCGCGATCAGCTTTCAGGTGCTGCTGATCCTCGGCAACGCCCAGGTCGTGGTGCCCCAGAACATCTCGGCGGCGGTCACCTACCAGTGCCTGAGGTGCGTCACCCAGGCCCTGGCCGTGCAGCTGGTGCTGAGCATGCCCGCGGTGCCCAGCGCGGCCGAGACCGCCGACATCGAGGCGCTCTGGCGTGAGATCCAGGCCTTCGCCGGGCAGTTGCGGGGCCTGTCCTACGCCGAGATCCACGCCCGGCTGATCGGGTACCAGAGGCGGTTGCTCGAGGTCGTCACCCGGTACGCGCCAGGGGCCGGGACGCTGCCCAGCGGCAGCGCCGGCAGGTCGCCGAGCCCGTCGCTGTCCACCCCCGGCTCCAGCGGCTCGGGCACCGCCGGCTCGGGGGCCGAAGCGTCGGGCGGCGCGAGCACAGCCCCGGTCGAGAACTCGGCGAGCCCGTCCGGATCAGGATCGGCTTCGGAGTCGCCCTCGGCTTCGGAGTCGGCGTCGCCGTCCGAGTCGCCCTCGTCGGCGGAAACGTCGGCGGAAACTTCGGCCACCCCGGCAGAGTCGGCAGCCTCGCCCACCTCGACCCCGTGAGTTTCAGAAACACGGTGAGGGTTTGAGAAACACGGTGAGTTCAGCGGGCGGCTGTCCGGGCGCGCGCCCCGATCAGCAGGGAACCGGCGCTGATCAGCGCCGGGATCACCAGCACCACCACCAGCGCCAGGTCGATGCTGTGCATCACCAGCGCCGCTATCAGCCCTGAGCCCAGCGCGGTCCCGATGCCGTTGGCGCCGTACTGGATCGAGAATCCCTCGCCCCGCAACGACACCGGCAGCGCCTGCTCCAGCGCCTTGCTGCGCAGCGCGTTCACGGGCGCGATGAACAGCCCGCCGGCCAGCACCGGCAACACCAGCCAGTACACCGACGGAGCCAGCACAGCCGGCAGCAGCAAGGCGCACATCAGCAGCAGCGCCCAGTCGGCGAGCGGGCCGGGCTCGGCGCCCAGCCGGGCCTGCAGCAGGGACAGCCCGACGCCGCCGATCATGCTGGCCAGCGCCAGCAGGGCGGCGAACAAGCCGGCCGAGGCCGCGCTGGCCTGCAGCGCGAGCAGCAAGGCCGGAAGAGCGGTGATGAAGCCGCCTTCGGCCGTGCCGAGCGCGCCGGAAGTGAGGTAGGACGGCCAGCCGGCGGGATGGCGCCAGGCGCCGTGTTCGGGTTTCAGGACCGGCTTCGTCGGCTCCACCGCCCTCCTGGCTGACACCGCTGCCGTCGAAGGCCTCGCTGCCGGAACCTCCCCGCCGAGCGGCGCCAGTCCGGCTGGCGGTTTTTCGGGCCGGACGCCGCCGGTCGGCACTATCGCGGTCAGCAGCGCGCCGCTCAACGCCCAGCACGCCATCACCAGGTACGCCACGGCGGGCTGGCCGCTGGCCAGCGCGGCAGTCACCAGGACCGGCCCGATCAACCACTCGACTTCGAGCAGGGTCGCGTCCCAGCTGAGCGCCGGCAGCATCTGCGACGGTTCCACCAGCTCGGTGAGCAGCGCCCGGTAGCCGCCCGGGACGCCAGAGGTGCTGATCGCCGCCAGCGCGGTGAGCAGCACCAGCACCCACGGGTGCTGGTGCGTCCAGACCGCGGCCGCTATGCCGGCCAGGCTTGCCCCGGACACCAGCAGCGCCCTGCGCATCCGGACGCCGCGAACCGCCGGCGGGCAGCGGTCCAGCGCGCGGCCACGCCAGGGCGCCCCGAGCGATTCGCACAACGCGTACGTGCCGGCCAGCAGCGCGCCGAAGGCGTAGGAGCCCGATACCTCCCGCCCCGCGAAGACCGACGCCAGCGGCGCCATGGCGGGGGGCAGCCGCGCGCAACCGACCGCCGCGGTCCACCGCCACCACACCTCGTTCCGGGCGAGCGCCGCGTTAACCGTCTTCACGGCGATGACGGTAACAGCTGGTGCAATTCGGCAATTGGGATAACCTGAATCATGGCCCAGGCCGAGCACGAGAGCGCGCCCGCTCAGCTTGAGACGGTGCGCGCCCTGCTCAACACCTGGCTGATCCCGAACGGCACCCGGCTGCCGGTGGACCAGCTGCCCGGGCTGTGGCGCGATCGGAGATCGTGGCGGGCGCGGTTGCCGCTGCTCGGCAGGCCGCCCGACCGGGCCGCCCTGCGGTCGCTGACCGAGGTGCGCGACGGCATCCGCCGCATGGTCGGCAACGGCCGACCGGACACCCGGGACCTGCGATGGCTGCAGGCCCAGCTACGCCGGCACCCGCTCACCGTCTCGGTTCGGGCAGGTCCGGACGGGCCCCAGGTGGTCCTCGGCGGACCGGGCCGCCGGCCGGCTCGCGACACCGTGCTGGCCGCGGTGCTCGACGCGCTGGACTCCGGCCAGTGGCAGCGGCTGAAGGCCTGCCCGGACTGTGGCTGGGTGTTCTATGACCACACCCGCAGCGCCACCAAGCGCTGGTGCGGCATGACCGCGGTCGGCCCGCGCGGTCGTGCCTGCGGGTCGATCGCGAAGGTGCGCGCCTACCGCGCCCGGCAAGCCGGTCAACCGGCCGGCTCCAGGACGACCTCGGTTCCGTGACCGGCCAGCGCCGCGGACGCCGGCGCCGGCCGCAGTCCCGAGCCGATCCTGACCCGCACACCGGCCAGCAGAGCCGTCCGGGCGGCGCTCAGCTTCGCGCCCAACCCCCCGCCGGTCGCCGGTAGCGCGGCCAGC